>CBJMQH010000092.1:0-13320 GCA_966431825.1 uncultured Trinickia sp. | reverse complement strand
GATCTGCGGGGCTCGTGGAGCGGGGAATAGGCGTGCCCCTCAATGCGTCAGCCGCACTTTTTCAGCGCAAGTGCGCGCGCAGCCCATCAAGTGCATGCACGGTGCGCGCACCGTAGAGCGGATGCAGGACCCAGCAGGCCGCCCCCCACGCCAACGCTACGACGACGAGATCGCAACGCCCGCTCTTCCACAGATTCAACGAATGCCGTTTCCAGATCCATGGCACACCGAGCGGATTGGGCCAGTCGGCGAGCAAGTGCATGAGGCCGCCGCAGGCGAACCCGAACAACGCAGCAGCAAGGGGATGCGCGTGGCCCAGGGAGCGATAGGAGATGACAAGCGCGGCGGCCCAGGCAAGCCCCCAATGCGTCGCAGTACGATGCGTAATCCAAAGGCGCCGCGCGCGTGTCCACCAAGCGACTTCGAGCCAATCGGGCGCCGTCCCGCCTGCAACGCCGGCCGCGAGCGCCGCAAGGCTGCCGGCATACCACGGGCCCGCTGCACCGACACGGGCGACGAGTGCGGCTGCGATGATGCCAGCCGCCCAACCGGTAGCGTGATGTGCTTGATTCGAAGCCATTCTTGTATGCGTGATCGGTGCCGGGAACAAAGGAGCGCTATTCTGGCAGAACCGGCACGCCGAAGGCTGCGAAAAAGTGTGTCTGCCCGTTGCAATCGATCTGGCGCATATCAAGCAGCATCGGCGGGATGCGCAGGCACGGTGAACTGAAACATTGCGCCGCGCGGCAGGTTCGGACTGGCCCATAACCGTCCGCCATGCGCTTCCACAATCGAACGGCAGATCGATAAGCCCATCCCCATGCCGCTCGCTTTCGATGTATAAAACGGCTCGAAAAGGCGCTCGGCATCGTCCACGGCGAGCCCCGGCCCCGTATCGCGGACCGAAACAAGCACACCGTCCTCGCCGTGTCGCTCCGTCGCGATCGTCAATTCGCGCGGGCCGTCATGAGCCGTACTCATCGCCTCGATCGCATTGACGATCAAATTCAGCATCACTTGCTGGACCGCAACGCGGTCTGCCTCTATCACCGGCAGATCGTCCGCGAGCCGCGTCTGCACATGGATGCCGTGCTTCACGATCTCGCTGCGCAGCAGCGCCACGACTTCCCCGATGACACCGTTGACCTGCAACGTCTCCATTGTCGGCGGCGCCTTCTTCACGAGGCCATGAATTCGGTTCATCACCTCGCTGGCGCGTTTCATGTCCTTGTTGATCCGGTCGAACGCCTGGCGCACCTCTTCGAGATTCGGCGGAGCGGCACGTAGCCACAGCAGCCCCGCCTGCGCGTTCGTCGCACTCGCCGCGATCGGCTGCTTGATCTCGTGGCTGATCGACGCAGTCATTTGCCCCATCGTCGCGACGCGGTTCGCATGGGCCAGCGCCGTCTGAGCCTCGCGATAGCGGCGTTCGCTCTCGCGCAATTCGGCCTCCGCCCGCTTTTGCTCCGTAATGTCGCGCGAAATGCCAAGCAGAAATTGCGGTTCGCCATGCACGTCGAGGATCGGGATCTTCATCGTATGAACAAGACGCGGCCCGTGACGCGTCAGCACCGGTTCCTCGGGAATGTTGAGCATCTGCCGCGAACGCAGCACGTCCCGATCCTTCGCCGCGAAGAACTCCGCCTCCTTCTCCGGGAATAGATCGTGAACCGATTTTCCGATCAGCTCGTCGCGCCGGTAGCCGAGCAGCTGCTCGCCTGCCTTGTTTAGTCGGACGAAGCAAAGCCGCTTCGCCTCCTTGACGAAGATCATGTCAGGGATGTTCTCGATGATGCTGTCGAGAAAGTGCTCGCTGGCCCGCGCAACTTCTTCGGCATGTTGCCGCTCGACGATCTCCGCCGTGCGATCGGACAACGCCGTACTCAATTCCGCCGTGCGCTGTGCGACGCGCGCCTCGAGCTCGGCATTGAGCGCTTTGAGGGCGTCCTCGGCCTGCCTGCGCTGGCGCCGGTCTTCAAGAAATTGCTCGACCGCACGCGCCATGTCCGCGATCTCGTCGTGGCCGCGCACAGGAACGCCGCCCGGCGTTCCGTTGAACTCACTGCTGCGCAGCGCACGACTCACGCGGCGCAACCGCGCTACCACATGACGGCCAAGAAAACCGTATGCGATCAACCACGCAAGCAGCAGGCTCACCGCCACCTCGCCGATGACCCAGCGACGCGCACGGGCAGACTCGCGTGCAAGTTGCAGGATCGCGTCCCGGTATTCACGTGTGAAATTCGCCGACTGCTCGCGTGCAGCGTCGGCGAGTGCATCGGCCTGACGGTGCAAATCCCCGTCCAGGCCCGGTAACGCGGCGTTGCCCCCCCCGGCCGGCGCCGCGGCCAATGCCGTCTCGCGAACCTGTGCTTCGATGTTGACCGTGTTTCGGAAGCGCTGACTGAATCGGTGCAGCGCCAGTGTGTCGACACCCACGTCACCGTGCGTAAGCGGCGCTGACGCAAGCCGATCGACCAATCGGTCGAACGATGCGAGTTGCTCGATGATGTGCCGCTGTGTCTCACGCACAGCGTCGACGGTCTCGTCGCGCGACAGGTGCAGCGCAAGACGCTCGATCATCAGCGTCTGCTGTGCAAGATCCTGCGCGTCCTGCAGTCGGGTGAGCCGGTCTTGCGCGAGCTGCCGCAGCGCATGGGTCGAATCGGTCAACGAGTAGATCGTGGTCGCCCCCACCGCGACCACCAACGCAGCGAGACACGACGCGACAAGCGTGAACTGTGCGACGAGAGACCGGGGCAGCGAGACTTTCACGGGCGCTGCCAAATGCGACGGTAGATGTCGCGGTAACCGTTCGCAGGATCGTAGAGCAGCCGCTCGCCGCCATCGGTGCCGATGTTGCTCGCGGTCACCAGATGCACGGGAAAGACGTACCCCGTAACGCGCTCCCCAGCGAACAGCCGGTTCATTTCGTCGACCAGTTGCCAGCCGTGCAATTTCAGCGGTTCGGCCACGGTGGCCGTTTGAAAAATGCCGGCGCGGATGCGCAGAAACGCGGACTCGCTGCCGTCACCGGCCGAGAGCATGGCCATTGCGCCGGTCGGCATACCGGCCTCTGTCAATACCGGCGCGGCGTAATCGAAGTAGATGTCGTTGATGGCCAGCGCATAGGTCCAGCGCTTGCCGTATTGCGCAAGCAGCGCATGCGTTACGCCGGGCATCAGGTCCTCGGTGCGAGAAATCGCCACATCGCGCACGTCGAGCAAGACGCAACCGGTGCAACCGCGCACGATCGCCGCCATTTCGTTCGCCTTGTCTTGCGCCACGCGGAAATTCGAATCCGTGAAAATGATGACGCCGGCGTGCCCCCCCGATTGAGCGATAGCGGCGAACGCCGTTACCCGTGCCACTTCGCGCGGGTCGGTCGACACATTCATGGCGACCGGCGTGCCGGGTACCGGACCGGCGTTCGCTGCCACGTGCCAACCGACGATCGGAATGCCGCGCCTCGCGAACGGCGCGAGCCCGGGCAGCAACGCTTGCGCGTCGCCGCCGACGAGAATCAATCCGTCGGGGCGGGCCGCGAACGCGTTCGCCAGCATGGCTGCACGCTGCTCCGGCGCACCGCCGGCATCGAAGATCTTTACGGGCCAGCCGATCGCCTTGGCCGCTTCCAGCACGCCGTCGACCACACCTAAGATCCCGCCGTTGCGCAGATCTTCGGCAACGACGGCGACGTGTTTGCCCGGCTGGGCGCGCGGTCCCGTGCGGGGTCCATTCCACGGCGCGGCGGGTCGCGCCGCAGCCTCGACGACGCGCCGCGCTTCGCCCAGATACGCGCGCGCGGCAGCCGCCGATGCCTCGGGCGCATCGGCTACGGACAAACCCTGTGCCCAGGTTCCCGTAGACAGCAACGCGGATACGAAAGCCCACGCCAGAAGCCTTCCCCTCATGCCGCTCCCCAACGGCCCCACCCGGGGTCGATTGATCATCATTGAATGAAAGCGAAATGCCATTTGCAAGCGAAGCCGACGAATTCGATACTAGCTTAGCGAACGCGACCGAGCACACGGGCCGCGCACATTCCAGCGCGTAAAATCTGTTCAGCTTTTCCGCTGGCATAGCCGTAAACAATAGACAAATGCATTCGCTCGCTGCGATCGGGTACTTTTAATCGATATTCGATGAAGAGCCCATCCGCGGCGCAGCGGATGCCTCATGCACTGCGTGAGCGTTTGCCTTCGGCGCGGCGTGTGGCTCAATGCTTCCCGTCGAACAGCAACGGTCCCATTGGAAAGGGGTTCGGGATGAGTTTGGGTTCCGATCAAACACCGGCCGGAAACACGGCAGGCGGCAGCGTGCCTGTCGTCTACATTCTGGATGACGATGAGTCGATGCGATCGGCGCTGAGCAGCCTTTTCCGCTCGATCGGGCTGCACGTCGAAACATTCGACTCTTCGCAAGCGTTCCTCGCATTCCCCAAATGCGAGGCGCCGAGTTGCCTCGTACTCGACGTCCGATTGCGCGGTGAAAGCGGGCTCGCCTTTCAAGACGAATTGGCGAAAACGGGTCTGCGCATGCCGATCGTATTCATGACCGGACACGGCGATATCGCCATGACGGTGAAAGCAATGAAGGCAGGCGCCGTGGACTTCTTTGCCAAGCCGTTTCGGGAGCAGGACATGCTCGATGCGGTGTCGAACGCGCTCACGCGCGACGGCGAACGCCTTGCCGCGGAGCGCTCGACGGCCTCACTGCGCACAGCCTACGAATCGCTGACGCCGCGCGAGCGCGAGGTGCTGGAGTTCGTTGTGACGGGCATGCTCAACAAGCAGATCGCTTCGGCGATGAACCTCAGCGAAATCACCGTGAAGATTCACCGCGGGCAGGTGATGAAGAAGATGGGCGCACGTTCCGTCGCCGAACTCGTGCGACAAGCGGAGGCGCTGCACATCAAGCGGCCGGCACCAAAATCGGATGTCACGGCCGGTTCAGGGCAACGTTGAGCCAATGGGCGAGCGAGGGGGCGTCGACAGGCTTTTCGATCACAGCGAGTACGCCGTTCGAATTGGCTCTCGCACACAGGTCCGGCGTGGGAAATGCCGTAATGAAAATGGTCGGGGTCGCGTAGCCGAGTTGGCGTAGTCGCTCGTGCATGACCGTACCCGACATGCCGCCCATGCGGACGTCCGAAATCAGGCAAGTGGTTTGCCCGAGACAGGCCGAGGCAAGGAATTCCTCTGCGGACGAGAAAAGATAGGCCTGCCATCCCAACGAGCGAACAAGGCTTGCAACGGCGAGGCGCACAGCTTCGTCGTCATCGACGATCGACACGGTTTTGCCTGCATCCATACGGCACTCCTTCCGCGGTGGACGATGCAGCATCATCAGACGAATGTCCGGCAAATGATTCTTAGGGCAGTCTAGGTCGCAGAAACCTCGGCCGACACTATACGAACGTATCGATCGCCACCCTATACGAAAGGATGAGCGCATCACTCCGTTGTCCGATCCGGGCCACCTGTTCGTAGGTTTGTATCTGGCGCGCCGCTCTTATATCGTGAATGTGCCGCGCGTGCTTCGGCTTCGCGCGGAACCATTCGTCATCCTCATTTCTCGAAGGCGCTCATGTCGACCCAACTTCAACGAGGCCGTGCACGCTCCTGCCGAAGCCGGCGCGGCGCCCCGATCGTCGTCCTGCGCGGCCGCGAGCGGCCCGCTTCGGCGCCTCGCCGCGCCAAGCGCGACGCGTACGTGTCGATCATGTGTGTGCTCTCGAACGGCCGCGCGGCCGATCGCATTTCAATGGCGAGACGATAGGGCGCGCTTCGCGCCCGGGGCAAGTACCGATATACGTCCGTATGAAGCGGACATGCGAATGCAGGAGCCGGACGAACCGTTCGTAGAATGGCGCGCAAGCCGAAGCAGGCCTACCTTTGATTCATGGCAGAAGCACTGCCATGAACGCATCGACAGGTTAGCGCCATGCCCAACGTCTTGAGTCACTGGATCCATCTTTCCTCTCACGCTTACCACGAGTACACGTTCGTGCCGTGGCTGAACCGGAGCGTGTTTCGCCGGACCGTGGATTTGAGCTGCATTTGCATTCAATAGCGAGCCGCCTGCGGGCGGTCGATTGAAGGCGGCATCGCTCGCCGCCCCGTTCAGCGCTCTCTACAACGCCGCGATCCGCGCGCGGAAATGCTCGGTGCCCGCCACGATCTTGTCGAGCACCGCGTCGAGTGCCCAGAAGCGCTCACGCACGTCATAGTCGATTGCACGGCATCGAATCGATGCGAAGGTGCCGATGCGTTGGTGGTACATCTTCGCGAGCGCCGGATACCCGAGCGCTTCCGACACCGCGGTGACCACGAGAAACGTAGAAAGCTCATCGGCAAGCGCCGGCGAACGCGCGGACTCGACACGCAGCCAGCGGTACAGATCGGGGTGAAAGTTCGTGAACACGCCGTTGAACCCCGCCGAGCCCGCCTTCATGGCATCCCATGCAATCGCCGCGTTCGCGTTGAGGACCTTCAGCGTCGAGCCCCGCGCAAGCTCAACGCGGCGCTTGATCGTATCCAGGTCGCAACTCACGTCCTTCAGCATGACGAAGCGCCCTGTATCGATACAGGCGCGCAACTCGTCGTCGGACAGTAACCGCCGATACGGCGCTGGGCATTCGTACAATCCGAGCGGTACGTCGGACGGCAAATGCGCCATCAATCGCTTCAGGTTCGCGCGAAATGCTTCCGTCCCACGACGTTCGGGGTCGAGCCGGTTCGTCACGAGCACGATGCCCTGCGCACCCGAATCGGCAGCCGCCTTCAATTCTTCGGCTTGCGCATCGGGTGCGTAACTGATGTGTCCCGAGACGACGACGGGCACGCGCCCTGCCACGCGATCGACCACGAACTTCGCCAGCCGAGCCCGCTCCGCGAGGCTCAGAAACTGCATCTCGCTCGATTGCGCAACGGCGAACAATGCGTCCGTTCCGTGCGCCAAATACCATTCGATCAAGCGCTCGAGCCCTGCGTAGTCGATCTCGCCGGACTCGTCGAACGGTGTGAGCATGACCGGCACGATGCCCTCGATCGTCGCGCCGCATAGCACATCAGGCATTTCTCTCTCCTTTTCAATGATCTGGGTTTGAGGCGAACTCACGCGGGCAACGGCGTGTCTGCACCACGCATCGATTGCTCGGGAATCGGCTTGCGCACGAGCAACAGATAAGCAAGTGCCCCAACGAAAGCGATAGCCGCCGCGGTAAGCAACGCAGGAACGAACGACCAGTTCTGCGCGATGTAGCCGGTGACGACCGGCGCCAATGCGCCCCCGACGAATCCACCGAAGTTCTGAATGGCACCCAGCGACGCGACGCGGTTCGCCGGTGCCGCTGCCGTAACGAGCGCCCACGAAGACGCAGACGCTGCATTGGCCAGAAAGATCACGACCGAAATGCACGCCAGCGCCACCGTGTTGCTTTCCACGAGCGCGGCAGGCACCGTGAAAGCGACCATGCCTAACATGGCGAGTACGACGGCATTGCGTCGGCTCGTGACAGGCGAGCGGCTGCCGCGCGTGATCAGGTCCGAGAACCACCCTGCCACGAGCGCACCGACGAAGCCGCAAAGGAACGGCACGGAGGCCGCAAGACCGGTACGCATGAGACTCATATGGCGCTCGGCGCTGAGATAGCCCGGCAGCCAGGTCAGATAGACCCAGTTCAGGTAAACCGACCCGAAGAAGCCGATCAGCATGCCCCAGGTCGTGCCGTACGAGAATAATTCGCGCCAGTCGGCAAACGTCGGCTTGGGCGCACTCGCCGCCCCCTCCCCGTCCTGATCCAGATAGGCACGCTCTTCTGCGCTCAGTTCCCGTCGAACCGGATCGCGATACAACGCGAACCAGATGGCGGCAACGACGATGCCCGCCGCACCGGTCACGAAGAAGGCCCAGCGCCAGTGAAACGAAACGACGAGTACGGTCAGCACGAGCGGCGCGAGTGCGGTGCCGAGCGGAGACGCGGCGTTGAAGATGCCGGTCGGCGTGCCTCGCGCGCGCAGCGGAAACCAGTTGCTGACGACGCGCGCCGCCGACGGAAACTGCGGGGCTTCGCCGATACCGAGCGCAATCCGCGCGAGGATGAACCAGCCGAACGTCCCCGCGAGCCCGCCCGCGATTTGAGCAAGCGACCATAGGAGCATGCCGATGCCCAGCAGACGACGCGGCCCGATCCGATCGACCAGCGCGCCCGTCGGCAATTGGCACAGCGCATAGCTCCACGAGAACGCCGACAACAGCACCCCCATTTGACCGAGCGACAAGCCGAGATCGGCGCGGATCGACGCGTTTGCCACCGCGAGCGTGCCACGGTCGAGGTAATTGACGCACCCGCTGACCACCAAGAGAACCAGTGCAACCCGCTGCGCGCGACGAATAGCGGGCGGAGCGCTCTGCACTGCTGATGTTTCGTTCATTTGTCTTGTCTCCATGTCGTGATTGTCGATGCGGCGCCGGCCGCTGCACTCCGGTGCGCTAGCCGCATCGCATGTAAGCGCTTACACGTCAGAGCAACAAAAATCGCCCCCCAGCGACACCGTGAAAACTACCGGGTTGCCGGCCCAAGAATCGCTGGCATAATGAGGGCGAAGCGTGTTGATAGCGCTTACATTCGCACAAGACATGAGCGAGTGCAAGTCCAGCCGGCTGTCCCGGGGTAAACCTTGACGACCTTCTATTCTCTTGAACGCAGCGTGTGCGGCCGCCTGCGGAGCGCACGATGAATACGACTGTCGTGCAGCTGCCGCCGTCGCCCGACGCGCCCCGCGCGCGACGCGGCACCGGACGCGCAGTGTTGGCCGACGTAGCACAGTTGGCCGGGGTTTCAACAGCCACGGTATCGCGCGTCTATAACGAACCGGGCAAGGTGTCGGCCGAAGTCCAGCAGCGCGTGCGGGACGCAGCGCGTGAGCTCAATTGGATTCCAAACGCCGCGGGCCGTGCGCTGGCATCGACGCGCACGCACATCGCCGGGTGCATTATTCCGACGCTGGACAATCACGTCTTCGCATCGCAGGTCGCGGGCATGCAAGCCGTCATGGCGGCTCACGGCATCACGCTTTTCCTCGGCTGTGCGAATTACGATCCCGAGCAGGCGTTGACGCAGGTGAGCGCGATGCTTGCGCGCGGCGTGGAAGCCGTGTCGGTCGTCGGCGAGGTCTATCCGCCGGAACTGTTCGAACTACTGAAGACACGCGGCATCCCTTATGTCGTCACCTATGCGTACCGCAAGGACAGTCCTCATTGCTGCATCGGCTTCGATAACGAGTCGGCGTTTGCGAAGTTGACGCGCCACCTGCTGGACCTGGGCCATCGCGACTTCGGCGTCATCATGCAGCCGTCCGCGAACAACGACCGCGTTCAGGCCCGGCTGCGAGGCATTCAAGAGACGCTGGCAGCCCATGGGCTCGCAGTGCGGCCCACGCATTTGCGCGAAGGGCCCTCGACGATCGCGTTCGGCCGCACGAGTCTGCGGGCGATCTGGAAGGAGGACACGAGCCGTCCGAGCGCCATCATCTGCGGCAACGATCAGCTGGCCGTGGGTGCCTTGCTCGAAGCGCAGGCACTCGGCATTGCGGTGCCGGACACCCTGTCGATAACAGGCTTCGACGACATTGCACTGGCACGCGAGCTGAGCCCGTCGCTCACGACGATGCGCGTGGACACGCATGCGATTGGCCGAATGGCCGCCGAAGCACTGCTCGAGATGCTGACCGGCCCCCCCGGCACGGTGCGCGCCGCGAGTATCGCAGTCCCCGCCGACATGAAGCTTCGCGGCTCGACCGGACCGTGCCGTGCAGGTGCCGCGGCCCCACCGAAAGGCCGACCGAGGTGAACACCGACGCCGCGCGGTTGTAGCGACAGCGCGACACCCCTTGACCTTGGAGCCGCTCCAGGGTGTTTACTCGTGTGCTTGATATCGAGCCTGCCCGCCCTGTGTCATAGCAGGCGCGTAAAATCGCTGTGTTTTCCCTTGGCGCATTGACCTGGCGCATGGCCGTCCGGCCTTGCTTCAAGGCGCTGACTCACGACCGGCAGGTCCACTCCCCCGCACGCACACCGCAATGGCGCATTCGCACGACAAGCTGCATCACCACGACCATGGCCACGCGCATCATGCGCACGGGCATGGTGCTAAACATGGCCACGACCACAGCCACGGCGGGCACAGCCACGCAGGCCACGATCACCTGCACGGCGTGACCGACCAGCGGCGCATCGGCTTCGCGTTCGTCATCATCGCTGCCTTCATGGTGGTCGAAATCGTCGGCGGCCTGCTCTCGGGTTCGTTGGCACTGCTCGCCGATGCCGGCCATATGGTCAGCGATACGGCGGCGCTCGGATTCAGCTGGGCAGCGATTCACTACGGCCGCCGCCCCGCCACCGCACGACTTTCCTACGGATACAAGCGGCTCGAGATCCTGGCAGCGTTCGTGAACGGGTGCGCGCTGTTCGTGATCGCCGCATGGATCGTGGTGGAAGCGGTCCGTCGCTTCGCAGCGCCCGTACCGGTGGTCGGCAAGACGATGATGATCGTAGCCATTGCGGGCCTCGCCGCCAACGTCGCGGCGTTCCTCGCACTGCACGGCGGCAACCGTGAAAACCTGAACCTGCGCGGTGCGTGGCTGCACGTGCTCGGCGATATGCTCGGTTCAGTCGCGGCAATCGTTGCTGCCGGCATCATTCTGCTCACGGGCTGGACGCCGATCGACCCGATTCTCTCGATCGTCGTCGCAGTCATCATTCTGAAGAGCGCATGGGGCATCGTCCGATCGTCGGCGCACATCCTGCTCGAAGGCACGCCGGAAGGCTTGAGCCTTGCCGATATCAAGGCCGACCTCGAACAAAACGTCGAACAGGTCCAGGACGCCCACCATATTCATGCCTGGTCGATCACCGGCGAGCGGCACATGGTGACCCTGCACGTCCATCCTGCACCGGGCGTGCCTTCGCACGAAGTCGTCATCGCCGTGCAGCGGCGCCTGGCTGCGACGTTCAACATCGAGCACACGACCGTCCAGGTCGAGGAAACGGCGTGCGTCGACGTGCATGCGTCTCAGGTGGGCGGCACGCACGCGCACGATCATCATTGAACACGACGTGCCAGGTGGCGCGGCCGTCGTCGCTGCGCGCCCCTGGCAGCGACGTATTCATTGAGGCTGTCGGGGCATGTCGAGCGCGCGCGTGAGGAATTGCGCAACCGCATCGTTTGCCTCGCGCAAGGCGGCGTCATCGCGAGCTGCGTCGACCTCACCCGACGCGTTTTGCGGCGCGGCCAGCGCGATCGACGCGAACACGAAGTGGCCGCCCGGAACGGCCCGATATTCCGCGCGATCACCGAGCACAGCCTTCAGATAACGGGCATCGTCGGGGTAGGCGAGCACGGAATCGTGATCGCCTTGCAGCAGCAAGGTTGGGACAGCAAGTCCTTTCAATCCTTGCGGAGTGAACAATGCAACACCGGGCGGCGCCATCGCCACGACGGCGCGCACCCGCGCGTCTCTCGATGCGCCAAGCGATTCGCCCTGCATCCCGAGGCGGCGCGCGACCGCAGCGCGGAGCCGGTGCAACGGACGGTAGTCGACACAAAGCACGTCACCGCGCGCAGCCCCGAGACAATAGTCGTCAAGCGCTATCGACGACGGGCGGGCACCGCCTATGACCAGTGCCGTATAAGCGCCGGCCGAGAATCCGACGGCAGCGATTCGTGTACTGTCGATAACGCCCGCATAGCGCGAAGCAAGCACTGCATCTAAAGCGGCCGACACTTCCTTGGGCCGGGACTGCCAGACCGCGAGGGTCGAACTGCCTGACGAGACAATCGCGTTGTCGTCGCGATGGACGATCGCAAGCACGACGTATCCGCGTCGGGCGAAATACTGTGCGGTTTGCCAGTGCGTCATCGAACTTCCCCCTGAGCCGTGCGACAGTACGATCAGGGGATGTCGCCCGGCCAGGGGAACAGCATCCCGGGCCGCAACGAACCGTGTTCGGCCCTCCCGAGTCGGCCGCTCGGATTCAGCGCTCGGGTACCAGACGAGCCACGGCAAGCCTTGCACGACGGCCGCGCCGGGGCCGGACCACTCACTCATGCCCGCAGCAGCGATCGGCGTGGACGGCTCCGCGGATTGCGCGGCAGGTGCAGCGCTGCCTACCGCCAGCAATCCGATGACGATAGGCAACAGGCAGTCGAGGCAGCGATTGATCATCGGCGAAGCGCAACGCATGGTGGTCCGAACTCGTCAAGGGGCACCGGTCGGCACGCCGCGATTGGTCAGGTCCTCGCCATCCTCGCCGGAACCCGACGAAATGGCGGTTGACGAACGCCGCGTATGACCTCTTTGCGAATCATCCCAGCACATCCCCGGTGACTGCAACGACGCGCCGCCAAGTTGGCGTCAATTGCGGATACTGACATATCTGCCTGGCAATGACGGGGAGATCCATGCACCCCCCACGGCAAGACCGCGTTGTCCACGGCCCACGACGCCTGCTTCAGTCGTCCTTGATGCCCATCCTTTTTTACTCGGCAACCGCGGCCGGGCTACGCACGCCTTGCCCGGCGTCTCGTAGCGTGTGAAGCGGTCAATCCAGCGAGTCGATCTCGATGTCGAGCAGCGCAGCGCTCAGCGATTTGCCATGGGCGTCAAGCGCAAGCGAGCGCGTCACGCCACCGCCAAGTGCATGCTCGAGCACAAAATTGAGCGCCCCGATCGCAGGCAACTCGTAGCGTCGCACCGGCCCGCGCACGATGCCGGCGAGGTGCGACTTCACACGCTCAGCGCTCAGATGGCGCACGAGATGCGGAAAGAACCGGGCGTCGAAGCAAATGACCGACACGTTGAGCGTGTCGCCCTTGTCGCCGGTTCGGCCGTGGGCCAATTCGCGTACTTTCATGCCGATTCCCCGAAAATTTCTACCTGCGGTGTGATGCACCCGCGCGGCAGCAGCACCGATTGCACGGCAACGATCTCGCGGGCGCTCTTCGTTACACCGCCCCCGCCCGCCGGCCCGTTCGTGTATAACGTTTCGACTTCGTTGCCGATCCGCACGGCCTCCTCGAGCGAATCGCAACGTGCCGCCACGCGTACCCGGACTTCGTACGGTTCGGACTGCTTCGCAGCCTCCGTCAGTCCGTAGAGAGAGTCCACGCCGATCACATCGCAGCGCAGCTCGCGGGCCGCCACGCCCGTCATCGCGAGGCGCTCGCGCACAACGTCGAGCGCCAGTCGCAATCGCGCGGGCGCGCCGGGTACCCCCGATGAAACCTCCCCTTCGCCACCCCCCCCCTCGACACCA
>CBJMQH010000091.1:0-13363 GCA_966431825.1 uncultured Trinickia sp. | reverse complement strand
GTCGAGCACCAAGCGAAGCGCCCCCGAACGGCGAAGCGACGGCCCGGGCCGACTGACTTCGCCGCACGCGATGCGTCGCCCTCCTATACTGAATGCTCCCTGCGCGTAACCGGAGGGCAGTCAAGCCTATGCAAGCAACCACCGTGTATGTCGTGAAGACCGGCGAGCAATACCTGTGTACCGCCGAGGACGGCGATGTCGGGCTCGCCCCGGCCATCGAAGAAGCCGAATCGTTCCGCTCGTACGAGGACGCGCAAGCCGCCGCTCAAAAACACGCCGACGGCGGATATCAGATCCTCGCCGTGCAGCGCTGACGCGCGGGCGGCTGGCCTGTCCAGGCCGTACGCTCAGCCGGCGCCTGAATCGCCGCTCGCCGGCCGGCGAGCGGTGCATCCATCCGCGTGGCGGCATCTCGGATCGGTCACTACTTTCTACCAAACTCGACGACTAATACGTTAAAAAAAACTGTCGAAGGCACATTAAGATAGTCGCCGCTACCAATAGCAGCTCCGGATGTAGACCACGGTACACCGCGTATGCAGCGCCGATCGGTGCCGCACGCGGTCGCGCCGATCGATGTCCGCGTGTTGCCGCCCCATCACGTTATACGAGCCGTATCATGCCCCGCCCCATCGTTGCCCGCATCCGCCCCGACGCCGTCCGCGACAACCTTGCATTCATCCGCCGAACCGCCTCGCATTCCCGCGTCTGGGCGGTCGTGAAAGCCAACGCCTACGGCCACGGCATCGAACGCATCTTCCCGGCGTTGACGGCAGCCGACGGTATCGCGTTGCTCGATCTGGCCGAAGCCGTACGCGTACGCGAACTGGGGTGGGCAAAACCCGTGTTGTTGCTGGAGGGAATTTTCGAGCCGGCCGACATAGAGCTCGTGACGCACTACGGACTGACTGTCGCCGTTCATTGCGACGAACAACTCGACCTGCTGATCGCGGCAAAGCCCGCACGGCCGATCGACATCCAGCTCAAGATGAATTCGGGCATGAACCGGCTCGGCTTCCAGCCCGGCCGGTTTCGCGCCGCATGGGAACGCGCGGCAAGGGCGCCGTCGATCGGCTCGATCACGTTGATGACGCACTTTGCCAATGCGGATGCCGGTGAAATCGATTGGCAGCTCGAACGATTCGATGCCGCAGCGCAGGGCATTCCCGGCGAGCGGACGATTTCCAATTCCGCGGGCGTGCTGTGGCACCCGCGTGCGCACCGGGATTGGGTCCGTCCCGGCACCATCCTCTACGGCGCTTCGCCGACTGGCATCGCGCGCGATATCGAGACCACGCCGCTCGCTGCCGCGATGACGCTGACGAGCAGGATCATCGGCACACAGACGCTCGCGCCTGGCGAAACGGTCGGCTACGGCCGCCGCTTTACCGTGGACCAGCCGATGCGAATTGGGGTCGTTGCCTGCGGCTACGCAGACGGCTACCCACGCCACGCGCCCACGGGCACCCCGATCGCCGTCGACGGCGTGCGTACGCGCGTGGTCGGCCGGGTCTCGATGGACATGCTGACGGTCGATCTGACGCCGTGCCCGGGGGCGGGAATCGGCACTGGCGTCGAATTGTGGGGCGACCGGATCCGCGTGGACGAAGTCGCGCAGGCCAGCGGGACGATCGGCTACGAACTCATGTGTGCGCTCGCGCCGCGCGTGCCTGTCGTAGTCGATCAGATGCGCACTACACATGCGTGTGCGAACGAACCGGCCGCCGCGGTGAACCCGGCATTGGCCGTTTAGGAATCCCGAGCAGTACACGGTGCGATGCCCGCGCAGCCCTTTCACTTTCGCTTACGCTTACGCCTATTCGCACCAAGCGCTATGCATTCGCGAGCTTGAGCAAGACATCGGCGAGCGCGCGGATCTTTGGCTGCATGGCCCTTTGCGAAGGGTAGACCAGAAAATACGACTGGCCGTTGTGCGCCACTTGCGCGAACGGTCTGACAAGTGCGCCCGCCGCCAGCCGGTCTTCCGCCATGCGCGGGTCGCCGATCGCCACGCCGTGGCCGTCGGCTGCCGCGGCCAGCGTCAATTCGAGCGTATCGAACACGAGCCCCTTGCCGGCATCGACCTGCCCGGCGCCGACCTCGGCGAGCCAGCATCGCCACTCCTCGTGCCCCGGCCCGGGATGAAGCAGCGTCGCGCGCGCCAAATCGCCCGGCGATTGCAATGTGAGGGCGACCTGTGGCGTACACATCGGCGTGAGCGTCTCCTCGAATAGCGCGAGGGCATCGAGCCCGGGCCAGTCGCCCCGACCGCGCACGATCACGGCATCGACATCAGGCGCGGTAAACGCGGGCCTATCGTCGGCCGACGTGGAAATGCGCAACTCGCTGCCACCGAGAGCATCCCTTATGGCCGGCATCCTGACGAGCAACCAGCGAATCGCGAACGTGGATGGCAACCGCAGCGCAATAGCGGGCTTCGCCCCGCTGCGGCGTTCTTCGTAGCCCGCGAGTTGCGCGAGCACACCGACTGCCACGCCGAGCAATGCATGCCCATCCGGAGTCAGTGAGAGGCCCGACGCTTGCCGCACGAACAGCGCGCACCGGTAATGCGCTTCGAGCTGTTGGACCTGACGGCTGACCGCACCTTGCGTGCGACAGAGATGTTCGGCCGCACGGCTGATGCTCCCCAAGTGCGCGGCAGCGACGAAGGCCTGCAACGCAGCAAGCGGGGGCAGCGGCTGCGTGAGATCGGCCAGCGGGTATGCATCGGGCGCATACCCGGGTTGCGAATTTTTCGATTGTTCCGTCATCGCTCGATCGCTATCGTGCCACTACCGCATGCCCGCCAGGACAAAACGGGCAGCGCCCACATGAACCAGGAGAACCGCTGTGGACACATCATCGGCAGAACTATACACGCGGCAGGTCCGCACCTACCTGCAGGCACTGGAGAACGGCGACCCGGCGGCGATCTGCGCGCTGTTTGCGCCGCATGCCCGCATCTTTTCGCCGTTCCTCGGCTGGATGCTACCCGAGCCGTTCTTCGAGAAGGTCGCTGCCGCGTCGGGCGAAAGCCGCATCACGCTGATCGATATTTGCGTGAGCACCACGGGTGCGCCGCGGGCGACCGGCTACTTCGTCTACGACTGGGGCTTGAAAGACGGCTCCGCAGTGCGCTTCGAGTGCGTCGATGTGTTCGATTTCGATGCACAGGGCCGTATCGAACGAATGATGATCGTCTACGACACCCATCCGATCCGCAGCGAAGTCGGCGACAAATACGCGTGAGGACGCCCCCGCGCGCGGTTCGCTGCGAGCAGCAAGCCGCCTGCATATAATGGCCGCACCGAACAAACGAGAGGCGGGAGGCCCACCCATGGAGGCATCGCAGCGCATCGATGAACTAATCGCGGGACTCGACGACTGGCGCGGCAAGACGTTCGCTGCTGTGCGCGCCTGCATCGTCGAGGCCGCCCCGGGCATCGTCGAGGAATGGAAATGGATGGGCAGCCCCGTCTGGTCCTGCGACGGGATGATCGCCGTCGCCGACGCCCACAAGGGTAAAGTCAAGCTCACGTTCGCGCACGGGGCGCATCTTGCCGACCCCGACGGGCTGTTCAATGCAAGCCTGGACGGCAACGCACGGCGTGCGATCGACTGGTTCGAAGGGGACCCGGTCGATACCGACGCGCTCGCGCGTCTGATCCACGCCGCGATCGCCTACAACCGCGCGCACCTGAAAAAGAATGCACCCGTGCGCAAGCGAGCGCCGGTGCAAGACGAAACGTAGCCTGCCGGCGGCCACACCGGAACGCTAGGCGATGCGTACGCGGCTTCCGGCGCCTCGCGCTTGTTCGCGTGAGGGAGCGGCGGCACGCGCGACCGGCATGCCTATCGAAACAACGGTGCCCTTACCCGGCCTGCTCTCGATTGACAGCGTCGCACCCATAAGCCGCGCACGCTCCCGCATTCCGGCAAGACCATACGCATCGGGCGTGCGGCGTGCGGACGGGTCGAACCCGCATCCGTCATCGCTCACGCGCACCTCCAGCCAGCCTTCGGCGCAGCTGATCGCCACCTCGACGAAGGTTGCCGCGGCGTGACGCACGACGTTCGTCAAGGACTCCTGCACGATGCGGAAGATCGCGGTGGCTTGCGGATCGGGAAGGGTCGGCTCGGCGCCTACCCTCACGAACGCACAGTGCAGGCCGGTATGCCGCTCGATGCTTTCGGTCAGCCATTCGAGTGCGGAGACAAGACCGAAGCTGAGCGCTGCTGGCCGGAGGTGATTCGCGATGTTGCGCACGGCCGACATCGCGCGCTCGACGCGATCGCGCATCGCGGCCAGTCTCGCCCCCGTTTCATGTACGTCGCCAAGGCGCATGCGCATGAGGCCGACGTCTATTTTCAGGGCGGTCAACAGTTGGCCAAGCTCGTCGTGCACTTCGAGCGCAATGCGCTTTCGCTCCTCTTCTCGTACCGCTTCCATATGGGCGCCGAGCCGCCGCGACGCCTCGCTCGATTCGACACGCGCCTGCTCGGCCCGCATGCAGTCGCTGAGCGCCTGCACGGTGCCGACCAATTGGAGCGGCTGCGTGCGCCCCCGGTGCAACGCCTGGGCTCGCAATTGGATGCGTCTCGTCGCGCCGTCAGCGCCGACAACCCGAAGATTTACGGCGCATGGCTTGCCGCGCGCGGCAGCCAGACGCAAGCCGCGCCTGACGGCGGCTCGATCTTGCGCGTGTACCGCGGCCCAAAGCCCGCTGTGGCGGCATGGCAAGGTACCGGCATCGACACCGACAATGGCCTCGAAGTCATCGGATACATAGACAAGTCCGGTCGTCGCCTGCCACTGCCAGTCGGCGATGGCCGCGCCCAGGCAAACGCCGGCACGCTCCGCGTCGCGCAGCCGCTCGCCGGCCGCATTCTCTTGAGCAGGACGCGGCGCGAACTCGCCCGCGTCAAGGTGCCCCGCCCCGCTGCCGCATCGATCCGTTTTCATACCCGCCTGCGTTTTGCCGTTCGTCAATCACCCGCGAAAAGCGGCCGTCCATCGGCTTCGGGCGCGCCGCGCACAAAAAAAGAGCCGTCATTCGACAGCTCGAAACGTTCCGCGTATGGGCGATGCTGGCCGCGGAACGAGGGAACACCGAACCCGCGGCCGCTATTGCGCGACCTGTCCGGGCGCGATCGGTTCGGCGAAGCGCACCCCATGCGCTGCGCGCAGCGTCTCGATCTGTTGTTCGGAATTGTCGCTACCGGGCCCTGCCGGTCCGATCGTATAAATGCCGTGCTCGCCCGGCCCCGCCACGATTTGCAGGTTCAGCGGGACGAGCAACGCCTGGAGATCGCCCACGGTCATCCGGCTGTCGAGGACAAGCCGGATCGTGCCCTGCGCGGCGCTGGCCGCCGGGCTGGACAACGTCCGATAAGCAGGCTCTGCGCGCTTGGACCCGATACCGAGCTGCGTGCTCAACATGGCGAGACCGCCCGTTTCGAGCAGCACAACCGCTGCGAGACCATAGGCGATAACCGCCCATCGGCTGCGCGGCGCGGCATGCCGACCCGAGCGCAAGCCGCCTTCCGATGCACTCGCTTCGATGCGGCGCTGCAGGCGCGCGAGGCCGCGCTCGACCGGCGGCCCGGCCCTTTGCGCGTCGTTCATCGCGCGATGGATGGACCGCTGCCGATCGAGCTCTTCCCTGCACTGGTCGCAGGTCGCAATGTGCGCGCCGAGCGCCGAGCGCTGCGCCTCGCTTGCTGTCCCGTTCACGAGCCAAGGCAATTGCTCCCAAGCGTTCAAGTGATCGCGGTCGTCGGCCGCCCTCGCGTGGGCCGTCGGAATCTGTGTCATCGCTGATCCTTTTCAAACCCGGCCAATGCCGGCATCACGTTGCGCAGCTTGACCCGCGCGTGAAACATTCGCGCCTTGACGGTGCTGACCGGCTCGCTCGTGATCGCAGCGATCTCTTCGAGCGAATGCCCCATCACATAAGCCAGCTCCATCACGAGTCGCTGCTCCGGCGTAAGGCGCGTCAAACCCTTTCCGACCCAATCGGTCAATTCGTGTGCGGAAAACGGCTCGCTCATGCCCTCTTCGCCGATAACGCCCGCGGACTCGCAGACGAGCGCCCCCTGTCGCAGCGCCTTGAGCGTCACACGATAGGCGATGCCCATGAGCCAGGTCGACACGCGCGCCTGGGCGCGAAACTCGCCGGCTTTGTCCCACACGATCATGAACGTGTCGTTGATGACTTCCTCGATCATGTCGTCCCGGCGCGTGAAGCGGCCGAGGAAACGCACGAGCCTGCGGTGGTACTCGCGATACAACGACGCGAGCGCCCCCGCATCGCCGGCGGCGATGCGGGCAAGCAGCGCAACGTCATCGCCGTCGCTGCTGCGAGAGGGGCTTGCCGGGCGGGCCGGCATGGTCTCGGTGATCGGCATGGTCCTCGCGTTCAGCCATCCGGAAAAAGGTTCGTCCACGGTAGGTGCCCGCGCCCGCGAAAAAAGTTGCGACCGGTCGCGAAAAAAAATCGCCCGGCAGCCTTGCTATGCGCCGGCGAAAGCTGTCCCACCAGGGAAACCGTCGAATTCAGCGTTCAAAAAGTCCCGACGAAACCCGCAGGCACTTTTAGCGCGAGACCGTCTGCGCTTCGCAGGGTGTACCGCCCGCCGCCACCAGGGCCGCACAGGCATCGACGACCTGTTGGACGCCGCTCGCGCTCTTGAGCGCGGCCAGCAGGTGTGTCGCGTCCAGTCCCGGGACGGCAGCAAGCACGAGTGCTGCAACGCCCGACACGTAAGCCGCCGAGAAGGACGAACCTGACATGAAGTCGTAGTGCCCACCTGGCGTGAGTGTCAGCACGTCACGCCCCGGAGCCCGAATGACAGAGGCCGGGGCATGGCTGCCCGATGCATCGGCCGCGATCACATGGGCGATGCCGACGGGGAACGCACGTGCGTCGCCGTTCGGGGGCATTGCACCGACCACGACGACCCCGTGCTGCACAGCCGAATCGACAAGCTGGGTCAGCAACGGATCGGGCGGACCGCTCAGGCTCAGATTGATGATATCGGCATGCGCTTCGGCCGCGACGGTGAGCGCAAGCGCCAGCGTGACTGAGTTGCAGACAGCCGGACCGGTGAGATTCCTGCCGTCGGGCGACGGCGTCTGCCAGCAAGCCTTGAGTGCGAGAATGCGCGCGCGCGGCGCCACGCCGATGATGCCATGTCCATTGGTCGGCTTCGCGGCAATGACGCCTGCCACGGCCGTGCCGTGCAAGTCGCGCGTGAATTGGGCCTTATCGGCGTCGACGAGGTCGCGCGCCAGCGCGATCTGCCCCGTGAGCGCAGGGTGCGCCGTATCGACACCGGTATCGATGACCGCGATCCGGACGCCCTGCCCCTGCGTAATCCGATGCGCCGCCCGGACATCGACTTCGCGCGAGCCCTGCTGGAGGTCGGCGTAGTCCGCGTCGTAGCGGGGCAAGCGGACATCCGAAAGCGTACTGAAAGATTGAAGCGGTTGCGCGATACGAACGCGTCGGTCCTTCGCCAGCCGTTCGAGCACCTGGGCGCGCGTCTGGCGGCCCATCACTTCGAGCACGGCGCAATGGGCGCTCAACGGGACGATCGGCCAGGCCATCACCTGCTGCAGATGATAGTCTTCGGCGAGCGCGGCGATCGTCGCCCGCGCGCTGCCGTAGGCGGTGTAGCCCGGTGCGCCGCCATAGGCGCCCACGGTCGTACCGGCGAGCACGGGCACGGATTCGTTGGGGTTCGCCACGGCCACGACGATCATGCGGTCGCCTTCGGCGTTCATGCGGTCAAGCGCGGCCGAATCGATCCAGGCGTTCGACGACGGCACGAGTTCGATCGGCGTCGAGCAAGCCGCAATGGCCGCAACGAGCGGCCACGCCGCACACGCGAGCACGAAGCGGCGCCCGCAAGCCTGCCGGATCAGCCGGGCGAAACGCCCGGCCAGCGCGGCGCGACAGGCAAAGTCAAACATGGAAAGCGACCTCCGGGGTGGTCTTTAAAAAAGCAGCAGAAGGCGATCATCATCGCGATGATGAACGGTTGCTCGACCGTGAGTGCCGACTCGCCGCGGAAATGTTGCAAAAAGATTCATCCGCCTCCCCGGTTCCGACCTTCTGCGGTAGGATCGCAAGCTGCGCGCAAGGGAAGCGCCGGCCCCAATTGTCCACATAGCGGGACATTCCGCCAAAACCGACAAGACAAGATATGAGCTGGCGCGACGCGCGCAGATTAGGAGAACGATTTTTCGCGTGTCCGGCCGCCTGCGTACTCGGTCTTGCGCTATCGGTCGCCTGCCCGGGCGCGCGCGCGGACGACTTCCAGTTCCAGGTCAACGCAACGAGCGCTCGTATCAAGCGCGGCATCGACGAAAGCCACAATCGGCCATCCGTCGGCTTGTCGGCAAACTGGTATCCCGGTACGGGATGGTTCGCAGGCCTCAGTACCTGGACCGTGAATTTGCCGCGTGCGAATTCGGTCGGCGCCGAATGGGTGGCGGGCGCCGGCTATCAATGGCGCTGGGCCGGAGATTGGAGCCTGCGCACAATGCTCGCGCACTACCAGTTCACCCATGTAGCCAGGGCCGGACGGCTCGAATACGACGAGGCGATGCTGATCGGCGGGTGGCGCGATACGCTTTTCGCATCGGTTACGGTTTCGCCGAACACGGCCTACGGTCCCTCCCCGCGAACGCTCGCTTACAGCTATAACCTTGTGGGCCATTTTCCGCTCGCAGGGGGATGGTCCACCGCAACCGGTCTCGGCTACTACGATTTGCATGCCGGCCTCGGTGCCGGCTACGTCTATTACAACGCCGGCTTGCTGTACCAGTACAGGGCATTGCAACTGCTTGTCGGCTATGTCGGCACGCGCGCGCCGGAACGGTTGCAGTACGCCCTTGGCCCCGCGCTCACCCACCGCTGGATCGCGCAGGTCAGTTACGCGTTCTGACACTGAAAGTCGGCTTCGGCGGGCCTCGCGATGGTGTCGATGCGTCGGATTGCCGCCAATTTCGCGTCCTTTTCACCCAATCGAAACCCGCACTGCACGCGCACACTACTTCCATCGATGCACTGACCGGCCAGCGGCAAAAGCCCTTCAGTCGCGATCCTCGATTTTCAGGAGACTGGCATGGGCGTTCTGACGGTAATTCTCTGCATCTGGGCGATGGTCGCCACTTGTGCGGTCCTGTTCATCCGCGGCGCAAGCCCGCGCCTTGCTCGCGCGCATGTCATGGCCGAGCGCCGCGCGGCGCGCGTGCCGGTCACGCAGTAACGACGTTCGAGAATTCGGGGACGCGAGGGGGGGGGGGTGTTGTCCGCCACCCACCCCCCCGCCCCCCCCCCCCCCCACATTTCCCGCGGACGGTTCACGAACGTCACCAGCACGTAGCTCATCACGGTCAGCATGAACCACGAACCCCATTTGCTGACCGAAACCATTGCCCAGCCGTGCATCTGACTGGGGTAGAGCCACGCATGGCTGTATGTGCCCGCATTCTCGGCGATCCAGATGAACGCCGCGATGAGTGCGAACGCAAGCAGCATGGGCATTCGATGGCAGTTCCGACCGATCGTGAAATAGACCAAGCAACGGCGGAACAGAAAAGCGGTCCACCCGATCAACAAATAGCGGCAATCGGGTAGATAGTGGTGCAGAAAGAAGTTCGCATAAATGGCGATCGATAGCGCCACTGTTGCACGCATGGACGGGTGATGGCTGAAGCGCAGGTCGAATCCCCGGCAGGCACGGGCAATATAGCTGCCGACTGACGCGTACATGAACCCCGTGAAAAGCGGCACACCCCCGATCCGAAGATACGAAAACTCGGGATACACCCACGATCCGACCGCGGTCTTGAACAGCTCCATGCCCGTACCGGCGACATGGAACAGCAAAATGACGACGACTTCATCCCAGGTCTCGAGGCGCAGCGCGATAAGCAGCGTTTGAATCAGAATCGCTGCAATCGTCAAAGCATCGTAACGCGGCAGCGCAGCGTTTGCCGGGTACCAGAGGTGGCTCGCGATCAAAAGCGCAACCATCAGGCCGCCAAATAGGCAGACCCATGCCTCTTTTACTCCAAATGCAACGAGCAGGCGAATGCCGTATTCGATGCGGCTACGCCTGTCGGTATCGGAAAGCAGTCGGGCAACGACCCGTTCGAGCCAGCCGTTGACGTGTACTGACGCCGCTGATATTTCCACTGTTTTATCTCAGCCAGTAAATTGGAGAACGGAATCAGTCGACACGCATTCAATTGAAAACGACTGGCGCGCAAAAATCCGTGCGCCGCATTTTCGTTGATTCGATAGAGCCTGTCCACGACCGGACAATCGGTTTCCAATCCGCACACACTCAATGCGCGTGGCTCGTATCTGCAACGCGCGTCGGTTTTGGGGCCAACCAGACGGCAAGTGCTGCCAGGACGAAGGCAACGCCCGCGATCTCGAACAGTTGTGCAGTGGCAAGCATCACGGCCTGTGTCTGCACGGCGTTATCGATCGTCGCGCGCGCCTGTTCGAGCGGCATACCGCCGCCCGCCAGCCGATGCAGATAGGTCAGCGAAGTATCGGTCAGGCCCGCAAGCTGCGCATGGTCGGACTTGATCCGGTTCTCCCAAGTCGTATTTACAAGTGCGGTGGCGATTGCGCCTGAAAACGTCCGGCAGAAGTTCATCAACCCGGCCGCCGATGCGGTCTCAGGCTCGTCGACGCTCGATAGCGCGAGCCCTGTCAACGGCACGAAAAAGAACGGCAAGCCCACGCCGAGCAGCAGCAACGAGACCGAGACCTGCCAAAACGTCATGTCGGTATTCGCGTAGGCGCGCGCGAACGTCACCACCCCCATCCAGAGCACACCGGCGAAGACGAGCCAGCGCCCGTCGAAGCGCGCCGACAGGTTCGCCGCGAGCGGAGCGGCCATGACGGCGAGGATGCCTGTCATTGCACTCGCACAGCCGGCCCAGGTCGCCGTATAGCCCATGTAGTTCTGCAGCCAGAGCGGCGTGAGGACCGTGTTGCCGAAGAACGCGCCGAACGCAAGACTGATCGTGACGACGCTCGCGCTGAACCCGCGATGCCTGAACACGCGCAGTTCGACCACGGGATGGCGCTCGGTCAACTCCCAGATCAGAAACGCGAGAAAGCCGATTGCCGCCACTACCGCGAGCACGACGATTTCCGTCGAAGCGAACCAGTCTTTGTCCTTACCCTCGTCGAGCATCAGTTGAAGCGAGCCGACCCACACGATCAACAGCGCCAGCCCGACGGCATCGATTCGTACGCGCTGCAACGCCGACTCGTAACGCCGCAGCAGCCGATACGCGCCCCAGGCGCAGATCAGGGCGACGGGTACGTTGATGTAAAAGATATAGGCCCAGTGCAGACGGTCGCACAGCACACCGCCGAGGATGGGTCCCATCACGGGTGCAACGAGCGTCGTCATGCTCCACAGGCCGATCGCCATCGGCGCCTTCTCCTTCGGGAAGATGCGCAAAAGGAGCGTCTGCGAGAGCGGCATCAACGGGCCGCCCCCAAGCCCCTGAAAGACGCGAAACAGCACGAGCATGTTCATCGACGTCGCGAGGCCGCAGAGCGCCGAGCACAGGCCGAATGTCAGCAGTGCGAGTGCGAACACGCGCACCGTGCCGAAGCGATTGGCCAGCCAGCCGGTGAGCGGCACCGTCACGGCTTCGGCCACCGCGTAAGACGTGATCACATACGTCCCCTGCGAAGACGAAGCGCCCAGCGCACCCGCGATGTTCGGCACCGAAACGTTCGCGATCGTGGTATCGAGTACGGCGACAAAATTCGCCATGGCGAGCATCAAGCCGCCGAGCAGCAGCGCCCCGCCCGTCAGCGGCGCCTCGCCCGTGTTCCGCGTGGTCATCGGATCCAGTCCTCCATCAGTTGCTCACCGACGCACGCGTGTCGATCTCGACTTCCATCGACAGTCCCACGCCGAGCGGGTGCGCCTTCAGTTCAGCCGGATCGAGTGCGATACGAACCGGCAATCGCTGCACGACCTTGATCCAGTTGCCGGTCGCGTTTTGCGCCGGGATCATGGCGAACGCGGACCCCGTGCCGCCGGCAAGCCCTTCCACCCGCCCGCGGTACGTCACGCCGCCGCCATGCAAATCGGAGGTCAGGGTGACCGGCTGGCCGATGCGCACTTTATCGAGCTGGATCTCCTTGAAATTTGCATCGACGTGCATGCTGTCCACCGGCACCACCGACATCAGCGCGTCGCCCGGGTTCACGCGCTGGCCGACCTGGACCTGCCGTTTCGCCACGACGCCGTCGAACGGCGCGCGCAGCACCGTGCGCTGAAGGTCCACGCGTGCCTGGTCGCGCTTTGCCCGCGCCAATTGGACTTCCGGGTTGGTATCGACCGTCGTATCGTCGATCAGCACTTTGTTCGCGTTCAGCGTTCCGACCGCTTCGCCGTGCGACGCGCTCGCCTGCTCTGCCGCCGCGCGGGCCGCAGCGAGCGCCGCCTTGGCCGACGCGAACGACGCGCGTGCATTGCTCAACTCTTCACCCGATACCGAGCCGCTTGCCGCAAGTCGCTCGCGGCGCTTCAAATCGAGCGCCGTCCTGTCGTAGTCGGCCTGGGCCGAGGCGATTTGCGCGCGCATGCGCGCTTCGTCGGCAGAGCGTGCCGCGACAGCCGCAGTCAGGCCCATGTTCGTCGCGAGGAAGCCGCGCACCTTGCGCTCGGCTTGCCCGACTTGCGCATCGGCCTGCGCCAAGGCGATCCGGGCATCGGTGTCGTCGATGACCATCAGTACGTCGCCCTTGCGAACGTATTGGGTATCCACGGCGTTGACAGCTTTGACGATACCGGTCACCGCCGGCGTGATCGAGGCCACCTCGGCCGATGTATAAGCATTGTCGGTGGATACGTAGCGCGAACCGACGAAGTGCCAATAGCCGGCCCACCCGGCCGCGCCTATCACGACGGCAAGACCCAAAGCAGCGAACAGCTGCTTGCGGCGACTCGGCGGGGTGTCACCCCGTTGGCCGACCGGTTCGACGTCGGGCGTCTCGGCGCCCCGAAGGGCGGTTTGCGTAGCGTTTGTCATAAGGATTCCTGCGTAACTTGGCGAGTCATTCAACTGGCGTGAGCGGGTTGGGCATCGGCCACGTAGCCGCCGCCCAGTGCACGGATGAGGGCAATATCGAGCGAAAAGGCGCGCGCTTGTATGTCGGCCAGTTGCCGCTGCGCGTCGATCAGGCTGTCCTCCGAGCTGAGCACGTCGAGGTAGCTGGCGAGACCGCCCTCGTAGCGCGCTTTGATCGAATCGCGCGCACGCGCAGCCGCGGCCCACGCTGCCTGTGTCGCGTCGATACGCGGCTGC
>CBJMQH010000090.1:0-13446 GCA_966431825.1 uncultured Trinickia sp. | reverse complement strand
CGGGATCTTGACCCAGCTACCCGTGCGGGCCTCGCCCTCGCCGACGAAATCGGGGGCAAACCCGAAGCCGTCCGAGCCGATCACCGCGCCGGCATGGACGATGGCCCGCGCGCCGAGCTTGCAGCCATGATAGACCGTCACGTTCGGGTACAGATGCGAACCGTCGCCGATGCGCGTACCGCGCCCGATCGTCACGTGCGCGTCGAGGCGCACGTTCTCGCCGATCACCGCACCCGCCTCGACGACCACGTGCGGCCCGATCACGGCGCTCGGCGCCACCTGGGCCCCTGCTTCGATCACGGCACTCGGATGAACGCCGGCCGGGGTTTTCGGCGCGGCCAGATCGATGAACAGCTGTGCCACGCGGGCAAAATACGCGTACGGATTCGGCGTGACGATAAAGTTACGCCCCGCGCTTGTGCCCAGCTTCGCCAAATCGGCGGGTGCGATCAGAACAGCACCCGCATGCGTCGACTCGACCTGCGACAAATACTTTGGATTCGCCAGAAAAGCGAGCTGCTGCGCGCCAGCCTGATCGAGCGGTGCCAGCCCGGCTACGCGAAGCGCGGCGTCGCCGACCACCTCGCCGCCGAAGCGCTGCACGAGTTCACCAAGCGTCAATCCCATTCGACCTGCACTCCCTCAGTTCGCGCTCGAGCTCGACGCAGCGAGGGCTTTGAGCACCTGATCGGTGATGTCGATACGCGGGCTCACGTAGACGGCTTCCTGCACGATCAGGTCGTAGTTGTTCTTTTCGGCGATCTGCTTGATGACGCGGTTTGCACGCTCGAGCACGGCAGCGAGTTCTTCGTTGCGCCGCTGATTCAGATCCTCGCGGAACTCGCGCTGCTTGCGCTGGAAGTTCGAATCGAGGTCGGACAGCGTGCGCTGCGCCTTGGCCCGATCGGTCGACGACATCGACGCACCGTTCTTGTCGAGGTTATCGGACATCGACTTCAACTGCGCGCTCATCTGCTGCAGGTCCTTGTCGCGCGAGGCGAACTCGGCTTCGAGCTTCTTCTGCGCGAGCATGGCCGGCGCCGACTCGCGCAGGATTTTGTCGGAGTTGACGGCCGCGATGCGGGCTTCCTGCGCCTGCGCGATCCCCGTAAAGAGCGTCGCCGCCAGCGCGGCGCTACAGATCAGGCTTTTCGAAAACTTACCGGTGAACAAATTCTGCCTCTCGTTGCGGTAGCGGTCCGGGCGTCGCTTAGAACGCCGTCCCGATCTGGAATTGGAATTTCTGGTACTGGTCGCCCGTGTGCTTCTGGAGCGGGAAGCCCAAGCTGATCTTGAGCGGGCCGATCGGCGAAATCCAGGCAAGCCCCATACCGTAGCCGTAACGCAACCCGTTAGCGCCGATGCTGTTGCCCTGCGTACCCCAGACGTTACCGCCGTCGAGGAACGTGAACACACGCAGCGTGCGATCGTAACCGGTGCCCGGTAGCGGGAACGTCAGCTCGATATTGCCGACGACCATCTTCGAGCCGCCGATCGGGTCGTTCGTCGTGGCGTCGCGCGGGCCGAGCGAGCTCGGCTCGTAGCCGCGGACCGAACCGATACCGCCGGCGAAGTAGTTCTTGAAGATCGGGTACGGCTTGCCCGACATCCCGTTACCGTAGCCGCCCTGGAAGTTCAGGCCCAGCACGAAGCCGCGCGCAAACGAGTAGTAGTACTGCGCTTGCAGGTCGGCCTTGTAGTACTGCGTTGCGCCGATCGGCGTACCGTATTCGGCGTTCGCCTGCGTGTAGTAACCGCGGCTCGGCACGAGCGCGCTGTCGCGCGCGTCGCGCGACCAGCCGATCGTCAGCGGAATGTTGTTCGACACGCGGCCGAAGTCGCTCACGTAATCCTTGTAGCTCTGCGGCGTGTTCGAATCGATGTTCAGTTCGTTGCGCTCGAAGCCTGCACCGAAGTACACCGTATCGACTTCCGAGAACGGGATGCCGAACTTCAAGTCGCCGCCCATCGTGATGATGCGGAAGCTCGAATTCGTCGAATAGTAGAGCGGCTCGGTCGTGCGGTAGTAGACGTCGGTAATCCGCTTGATGCCGTCGACCGTGAAGTACGGGTCGACCTGCGTAACCGTCAGCGTGCGGTATGTCTTCGCCGTATTCACGTTCACGGACAGGCTCGTCCCGGAACCGAACACGTTGTCCTGCGATACACCGGCCGAGAGCACCACCTTGTCGGTCGACGAGAAGCCCGCACCCAGCGTGATCGCGCCGGTCGGCTTTTCGGTGACCTTCACGTCGACGTCGACTTGATCCTGCGTGCCTTCGACAGGCACCGTCGTCACGTCGACATCGGTGAAGTAGCCGAGACGGTTGATGCGGTCCTTCGACAGCGCAAGACGGCTCGAATCGAACCACGAGCTTTCGAGCTGGCGCATTTCGCGGCGCACCACCTCGTCGCGCGTACGCGTGTTGCCGTTCACATTGATATGGCGAACGTAGACGCGGCGGCTCGGGTCGACTTGCAGCGTCAGGGCCACCTTGTGGTGCGCCTGATCGATCTGCGGCTGCGCATTGACGTTGGCGAACGCGTAGCCGTATTCGCCGAGCTTGTCGACGAGCGCCTTCGTCGTGGCCTGCAACTTCGCCGCGGAGAAGCGGTCGCCTGCCTTGATCTTGACGAGCTTCTTGAGCTCGGCCTCGCGGTCGAGCAGATTGCCCGCGAGGTTGATGCTCGAAATCGTGTACGGCTCGCCCTCATGCACCGTCAGCGTGAGGTACATGTCCTTCTTGTCCGGCGAAATCGACACCTGCGTCGACTCGATGTTGAATTCGAGGTAACCGCGGTTCAGGTAGTACGAGCGGACGTTTTCGAGGTCAGTCGTCAGCTTGTCTTTCGAATAGAGGTCGTTCTTCGTGTACCACGAGAACCAGTTCGGCGTGGACAGCTGCATCTCGTCGCGCAGCGTGCTCGTGCTGAACGCCTTGTTGCCGATGAAGTTGACCTGACGGATCTTCGCGCTCGGGCCTTCGGCCACCGAGAACAGGATCGACACGCGGTTTTGATCGACCGGCGTGACCGTCGTCGTCACTTCGGCGGCGTAGAAACCGCGCGTGAGGTATTGGCGCTTGAGCTCCTGCTCGGCACGATCGAGCAGCGACTTGTCGTAGTAACGCCCCTGCGACAGACCGACGCCGCGCAACGCCTTGATCAGCGCGTCTTTTTCGAACTCATGCAGGCCCGAGAAGTCGATTGACGAAATCGCCGGCCGCTCGACCACGTTCACGATGACGACGTCGCCTTCGGTCGCGATGCGCACGTCGTTGAAAAAGCCGGTCGCGTAAAGCGCGCGGATCGCCTCGGAAGCCTTGTCGTCCGAAAACGTATCGCCCTGCTTGATCGGCAGATACGAAAACACCGTGCCGGGTTCGGTCCGTTGCAGCCCCTCGATCCGGATGTCTTTCACCACGAACGGCGTGACCGCGTGAGCCACGAGCCCATGAGCGGCGAGCGCCGCGGCTGCAACAGTCTTAGGAACAAAGCGATGAGGTTTGAACAACGTGCTTCCCCAGTGTTTTTAGCTGCATCTGTCCCACGGCCGTGCGCACGACACGCACAGCCACGGCACTTTAAAAATGGATTAAACGAGCCAGATCGTTGAAAAGCGCGATCGCCGACAATGCAACGATGCACACGAGACCAGCCCTTTGCAGAACCAGCTGCCAGCGCTCCGACACAGCCTTGCCGGTCGCGGCTTCAACCAAATAATATAACAGATGCCCCCCGTCCAATACCGGAATCGGCAATAAGTTCAGTACACCGAGGCTGATGCTGACGAGCGAAAGAAACGAGAGGAACGCCGATACGCCGAGCCGTGCGCTCTTGCCCGCGTAGTCCGCAATCGTCACCGGTCCGGACAGGTTCTTCAGCGACGCGTCGCCCGTCACCATCCGGCCGAACATGCGGAGCGAGTAGACCGCGATATCCCACGTGCGGCGCGCCCCGCGTGTCACGCTGTCGATCGGACCGTAACGCACCGCAACAGTCTGCACGCGCGTGGCCAGCGCCGCCCCGATGCGCCCGACCTCGCGCCCCGTATCCGCGTCGCGTGCGAGCGCCGGCACAATCGTGACCGTCCGCATGGCCTCGCCGTCGTCGCGCGCGACCCGCAGCACAACGGGCTTGCCCGCATGCGCCTTCACATACGCGATGAACGTCTGAGCGCCGTCGACCCGCGTGCCGTCCACGCCGCGCACCGTATCGCCCGCTGTAAGGCCCGCCTTCTCGGCCGGGCTGCCGGGCTCGACCGCCGCCACCGCGAGCGCCCCGCCCTCGGCAAAGCCGAGCTTCGACATGAAGTCGTCGTCGAGGTCGCGCTCCTGCACGGCACGCAGGTCCACCGGGAAGTCGTAGGTGCCCCGCCCGTCGCGCGCGCGCAGCACGATGCTGCGGCGATCGAAGGCCGCATCGAGCAGCTTCCAGCGCAAATCGGACCACGATCGCACGGATTCGTTATCCGTCCCGCGCTCGTTCGCGATCGCCACGACGGTTTCGCCGCCCTCGAAGCCGGCGCGCGCCGCCACGCTGCCTGCCGGCGGCATCGCAATGCGCGCCGTCGGCTCGGTCACGCCCGTGGCGAACACCGCGGCAAAAAGCACGATGGCGAGCAGGAAGTTGGCGAGCGGCCCCGCCAGCACAATGGCGATCCGCTTGACGACCGATTGGCGGTTGAATGCCTGCGCGAGTTCGGCGCTCGGCACACGCACGTCGGGGTCGCGCTCGTCGAGCATCTTGACGTAGCCACCGAGCGGCAGCGCCGCGATCGTCCACTCCGTGCCCGTCTTGCGGCTGACCCAGCGCACGAGCGGCCGACCGAAGCCGATCGAAAAACGCAGCACCTTCACACCGCACAGTCGTGCAACGCTGTAATGCCCGTACTCGTGGACAACGACGAGCACCCCGATCGCGACAGCGAACGCGGCAATTTCGATCAGCAGATTCATCGGCGCCTCACTGCACCGCGCGATCCGTCCGGTCCGTGCGGTCGATTGCCCGCGCAGAAGCTGCGTGAGCGGTGATCCAATCGCGGGCGGCTCTGCGCGCTGCAGCATCGGCCGCAAGCACATCCGGCAGCCCGCTCGGGGTATGGTTATCAAGCCCGTTCAGCACGGCGTCGACCGTACTGGCGATGTCCGTGAACCCGATCCGACGCTCGAGAAACGCCTCGACGGCAATCTCGTTCGCCGCGTTCAGCGCCGCACTCGCGACGCCGCCGGCGGCAAGCGCCTGCATGGCGAGCGCCAGACACGGGAAGCGCACGTAGTCCGGCTTTTCGAAGCTCAGCGTCGCGACCTGGGCGAGGTCCAGCTGTTCGACACCCGATTCGACACGCTCGGGGAACGCAAGCGCGTGAGCGATCGGCGTACGCATGTCGGGATTGCCGAGCTGCGCGAGCACCGAACCGTCGGCATACGAAACGAGCGAGTGGATGACGCTCTGCGGATGAATCAGCACGTCGATGCGATCGCCGGGCAGATCGAAGAGCCAATGCGCTTCGATGACTTCGAGCCCCTTGTTCATCATCGTAGCCGAATCGACCGAGATCTTGCGGCCCATGACCCAGTTCGGGTGCTTGCAGGCCTCCTCGGGCGTGACGCCGACGAGCGATGCGGGCTCGCGTGTACGGAAGGGCCCGCCCGACGCAGTCAGGATGATCTTCGACACGCCCCCGTGCGCCGCCGAGCGCCCTTCGTGCGGCAGACACTGGAACACGGCGTTGTGTTCGCTGTCGACCGGCAGCAGGACGGCGCCGTGATCGCGCACGGCATCCATGAAGATGGCGCCCGACATGACGAGCGCCTCCTTGTTGGCCAGCAGGATGCACTTGCCGGCACGCGCTGCCGCGAGCGTCGGCTCGAGTCCGGCTGCGCCGACGATGGCCGCAACGACCGTATCGCACTCATCGCTCTTCGAGACTTCGATCAGCGCTTCGCGCCCATAGGCCACCGAGGTCGCGCAGCCGGCCGCGCGCAGCTTCGCCTCGACGCGCGCCGCCGTCTCGGCATCGCCGACGACAGCGACTTCCGGGCGAAACCGCAGACATTGCTCGACGAGCTTGTCGCCATTGCGATGCGCAGTCAGCGCATAGACCGAGAAGCGCTCGGGGTGACGGGCGACCACATCGAGCGTGCTGTCGCCGATCGAGCCCGTCGAGCCGAGCAGTGTCAAACATTTCTTCATAGTTTTATCTCTAGCCGATGATCAGCATCGCAAGCGGTAACACCGGCAGCAGCGCATCGATACGGTCGAGCACGCCGCCGTGTCCCGGCAGCAGTCCGCTCGAGTCCTTCACGCCGGCCTGCCGCTTGAGCATCGACTCGAACAGATCGCCCACGACGCTGAACACGACGAGTACCGTCAAAGCCGCAGACGCACGCAGGAGTCCGAACCGATCGACAAGCGCCGAGACGATCGTGGGTTCGAGCGCGTGCAACGCGAAAGCCGCACCGGCCACGACCATCACCGACAGCCAGCCGCCGAGCGCACCTTCCCAGGTCTTGCCGGGGCTGATGGCGGGTGCGAGCTTGTGCTTGCCGAACGCCTTCCCGGCGAAATAAGCGCCGATATCGGCTAGCCAGACGATAAGCAGTACCGACAGCACAAACGACACGCTCACGGCACGGGCCGCGACAAGCGCATGCCAGCAGGCGACGAATACGACGAGCCCTGCCAAAAACAGAAAAACACGCCACGCGCCGTGCGCGAGCTGCGGCTTGCGCACGAGCACGTACGGGCCGGCCAGGACCCAGAATACGACGGCCGCCTCGAACAGCGACCGTGCGGCCCGACCGCCCAGCCCGAGACGCGTGCTGGCAGCAACCGCCACGGCAGCCACGGCGGCATAGCCGATCGCAGCGCCGCTCGGGGCGTGCAACAGCCGCGCCCATTCCCAGGCGGCAAAAACGACGACAACGCCGATAAGGGCGCCGAACGCGGCCAGCGGCGCGAACAACGTGACGGGCAACAAGACCGCCAGCAGCGCCACGGCCGTGGCGACACGGGTTTTCAGCATGGAAGAGAGTCGACGTTCTGCGATTGGGGCTCGACCTGCGCACTCGTGCGGCCGAACCGGCGCTCGCGCCGCGCGTAGGACGCCAGGGCATCGGCGAGCGCGTCCGCGTCGAAATCCGGCCAGAACTTGTCGGTGAAATAGAGTTCGGAGTATGCCAACTGCCAGAGCAGGAAGTTGCTGATGCGCGTCTCTCCGCCCGTGCGAATGAACAGATCGGGCTCCGGCGCATAAGCGAGCGCAAGGTGTTCCGCGAACGCCTGTTCGTCGATATCGCCGATATGGCCGTCGCGCACGGCCTGCTCGGCCAATTTGCGGGTGGCCTGCAGGATGTCCCAACGGCCGCCGTAGTTGGCCGCGATGGTCAGCGTGAGGCGCGTATTGCGCGCCGTCTTGGTTTCGGCGCGGCGGATCAGATCCTGAATCCGCGTATCGAACAGCGAGAGATCGCCGACGACACGCAGCCGGATGCCGTTTGCATGCAGCTTGCCGATCTCACGCTCGAGCGCCGTGACGAACAGGCGCATGAGGAAAGAGACTTCGTCGACAGGGCGACGCCAGTTTTCGGAACTGAACGCGAACAGCGTCAGATACTCGACGCCGGCGCGCGCGCACGCTTCGACCACCGAGCGTACCGCGTCGACGCCGCGCGTATGCCCTGCGACGCGAGGTAAGCGACGCTGAGTGGCCCAACGGCCATTGCCGTCCATGATGATCGCGATATGTCGCGGCACCGCCGCAACATCAGGCACGCGAACGGTAGAGCTAGTATAGGTCATGGCCGCCGGGACTCTGACTGCTTCAATAGAAAGGAAGACGAAACGACTATCGAGGCCAGCGGCCTCAGACGGTCATGATCTCGGCTTCTTTCGTTTGGACGAGCTTGTCGATTTCGGCGACGAACTTGTCGGTGAGCTTCTGCACGTCGTCACCGGCGCGGCGCTCGTCGTCTTCGGAAATTTCCTTTTCCTTGACGAGCTTCTTCAACTGCTCGTTGGCGTCGCGGCGCAGATTGCGCACGGCCACCTTCGCAGTTTCGCCTTCGCTCTTGACGACTTTCGTCAGCTCGCGGCGACGCTCTTCCGTCAGCGCCGGCATCGGCACACGAATCAGGTCGCCCTGCGTCGCCGGATTCAGGCCGAGATCCGACTCGCGGATCGCCTTTTCGACGACGGTGACCATCTTCTTTTCCCACGGCTGCACGCCGATCGTGCGGGCGTCGATGAGCGTCAGGTTGGCCACTTGCGAAATGGGCACGGCCGAGCCGTAGTAGTCGACCTGGATATGGTCGAGCAAGCCCGTGTGGGCGCGGCCCGTACGGATTTTCGCCAGATCGTTCTTGAACGCGTCGATCGAGCGCTGCATCTTCTGCTCGGCGCCCTTCTTGACCTCTGCCACACTCATTTAAACCTCCGAACCTTCATAACGGTACGATCCGCCCCGCGCCTCGCGTCGTAACGCGCCGCCCGGACATGCGGACCGCATATTCAACGAGAGTTTACACGTGGACGAGCGTACCTTCGTCCTCGCCTTGCACGATGCGCCGCAGCGCACCGGGTTTGACGATCGAAAACACACGGATCGGCAGCTTTTGATCGCGGCACAGCGCGAACGCCGTCGCATCCATCACTTGCAGGTTGCGGCTGATCGCCTCGTCGAACGTGATCGTCGCGTAGCGCGTCGCCGTCGGCTCCTTCTTCGGATCCGCGGAGTATACGCCGTCGACCTTGGTCGCCTTCAAAACGACCTCCGCGCCGACTTCCGAGCCGCGCAGCGCAGCTGCCGTATCGGTCGTGAAGAACGGGTTGCCGGTGCCGGCCGCGAAAATGACGACCTTGCCCTCTTCGAGCTGGCGAATCGCGCGGGGGCGGATGTACGGTTCGACCACCTGGTCCATACGCAGCGCCGATTGCACGCGGGCTTCGATGCCGGCGTGGCGCATGGCGTCCTGGAGCGCCAGGGCATTCATCATCGTCGCGAGCATGCCCATGTAGTCGGCCGTCGCGCGGTCCATGCCCGCTGCGCCGCCGGCCACGCCGCGGAAGATGTTACCGCCGCCGATCACCACGGCGAGCTGGGTGCCGAGACGAACGACTTCGGCAATGTCGGCCACCATCCGTTCGATCGTCGCGCGGTTGATGCCGAAGGCATCGTCGCCCATCAAAGCTTCGCCGGAGAGTTTGAGAAGAACGCGTTTATAGGCTGTGGGCATAGCGGTATCCGATCGCGCCGAAGGGAGTGACGACAAGGTGGAACTGTAGGGGTGAAACACAAATTCGAGCAAGCACCGCTCACGCCGCGCCGAGCGCTAGCCGGACATCGAGCAAAGAACCGTCCGGCCAAGCTTGCACGCGATGCTTAGGGGAAAACCCCTAGCCAATGTGCGACATTGCCGACGCCGCAAACGAAGTCGCGTTGAACTGCGCCTTCGAAGCTCGCTTTGACGCCCGGGCGCGTCGGCACCCGGGCGCGCGCAAGACGCCTGCTTACTGCTGTTTTGCGGCGGCGACTTGCGCGGCAACTTCCGCCGCGAAGTCGTCTTGGCGCTTTTCGATGCCTTCGCCGACGACGAAGAGCGCGAACTGCTGGACCGACGCGTTGGCCGATTTGAGCATCTGTTCGATCGTCTGCTTGTCGTTCTTCACGAACGGCTGGTTCAGCAGCGACACTTCCTTCAGATACTTCTGGACGCTGCCCTCGACCATCTTCGCGACGATCTCGGCCGGCTTGCCCGATTCGGCTGCCTTTTGCTCGGCGATGCTGCGCTCTTTCGCGATCAGATCGGCCGGCACATCGTTCGCCGACAGCGAAACCGGCTTCATCGCGGCCACGTGCATGGCGACATCCTTGCCGACTTGTTCGTCCGCGCCCGTGTACTCGACGAGCACGCCGATGCGCGTACCGTGCAGGTAGGCCGCGAGCTTGTTGCCCGTTTCGAAGCGCACGAAGCGGCGGATCGACAGGTTTTCGCCGATCTTGCCGACGAGCGCGAGGCGCACGGCGTCGACCGTCTGGCCGTTCAGTGTCAGCGCCGACAGGGCTGCCACGTCGGCCGGCTTCTGTGCGACCACGAGTTCGGCGATTTGCTTGGCGAACGCATTGAAATCGTCGTTCTTCGCAACAAAGTCCGTCTCGCAGTTCAATTCGACGAGCGCGCCCGCGTTGCCGCTGATGGACGAGGCGATGATGCCTTCGGCCGTCACGCGCGAGGCGGCCTTGCTGGCCTTGTTGCCAAGCTTCACGCGCAGCAGCTCTTCCGCGCGCGCCAGGTCGCCTTCGGCTTCCGTCAGCGCCTTCTTGCACTCCATCATGGGCGCGTCGGTCTTCGCGCGCAGTTCTGCCACCATGCTTGCGGTAATTGCCGCCATCATTCGCTCCTTGAGTCTGTCTTTCATAGGCCGCCCGCATTCGATGCGAACGGCAGGCATTCGTTCGCGGCACGCGCCGAAATCCGCCGCACCGCATCACCGGCCGTCACCCGGCCGAAACTCAAAAAAAGGGGGCCCCTGAAAGCCCCCTTTTTTGCCGGCCACGGGGTTGCTTTACGCCTCCCCGTTGACCTCGACGAATTCGTCGCCGTCGCCTTCGCCACGCACTGCCTGGACGACTTCGTTCACCGCGTTCGCGCGGCCTTCGAGAATCGCGTCCGCCACGCCAGCCGCGTAGAGCGCCACAGCCTTGCTCGCATCGTCGTTACCGGGGATCACGTAATCGATCCCTTCCGGCGAGTGGTTCGTATCGACCACGGCGATGACCGGAACGCCGAGTTTGTTCGCTTCGGTCACGGCAATCTTGTGATAGCCGACGTCCACGACGAAGATCGCATCGGGAATGCCACCCATGTCCTTCACGCCGCCGATCGACTTCTGGAGCTTCGCGATTTCGCGTTCGAACAACAGGGCTTCCTTCTTGCTCATGCGCTCGAGCTCACCCGCTTCGACTGCCGCTTCCATGTCCTTCAGGCGCTTGATCGAAACCTTCAGCGTCTTGAAGTTGGTCAGCATGCCGCCGAGCCAGCGGGCATTGACGTAAGGCATGCCGCAGCGCTGCGCCTCTTCGGCGATCGTGTCGCGCGACTGGCGCTTCGTGCCCACGAAGAGGATCGTGCCCCGATTCGCCGCCAGCTGACGCACATACTTCAGCGCGTCGTTGTACATCGGCAGCGTCTTTTCGAGGTTGATGATGTGAATCTTGTTGCGATGGCCGAAGATGAACGGTGCCATCTTGGGGTTCCAGAAGCGCGTTTGGTGACCGAAGTGCACGCCGGCTTCCAGCATTTGGCGCATAGTAACTGCCATGTAATTCTCCACGAGGGTTCAGGTCTTAAGCCGGCTGCCGTACGCGCTGACGGAACGCGGAAATTTGTCGAACTTATTTGTCGAACTTTCCACGCCCGCACTGCACGCACCCTGGATGCGCCGGCTTGGGAATCGACGAGCGCGTCATCGCGCATCGCCGCTTGTACTTACTCTGCTTGTACTTACTCTTACTGCCACTTACTGCACCAGCCACCACGAAAGAAATAAATCCCAGCGGCGACTAGCCCGAGAGTATAGCACGGGGCACATGACTACCTCAAGGCAACGCATTACACGCCGCCGGGCGCAACCTGGGAATACCCGCGCCCAGGCCCCGCCTTCGGGCAAGCCGACGCGGAACGGGCCCGAATCGGCACCGCTTACCGAGCGTCTGTCAGCGGACTCATATGGTGCGATAATCGCGTTCATCCGATTACCCCCTATTCCAGGCCCGTATCCATGGCTATCACGATCAAGACCGCCGACGACATCGCAAAAATGCGGGTCGCCTGCCGCCTCGCGAGCGAAGTCCTCGACTACATCACGCCGCACGTCAAGGCCGGTGTGACCACGGCCGAGCTCGACCGGCTCTGCCACAACTACATGCTCGACGTTCAGGGCACCGTTCCCGCGCCGCTGAACTATCAGCCGCCCGGCTACCCGCCGTACCCGAAAGCCACCTGCATTTCCGTCAACGACGTAATCTGCCACGGTATCCCCGGCGACAAGGTGCTCAAGAACGGCGACGCGCTGAATATCGACATCACCGTCATTAAAGACGGCTACTTCGGCGATACGAGCCGCATGTTCATCGTGGGCGAGGGCACGATCCTCGCCAAGCGCCTGGCGCAGACGACCTACGAATGCATGTGGCTCGGCATCGAACAGGTTCGCCCCGGCGCCCGGCTCGGCGATATCGGCTATGCCATCCAGCGCCATGCGGAAGCGAGCGGCTACAGCGTCGTGCGCGAGTACTGCGGCCACGGCATCGGCACCGTGTTCCACGAAGATCCGCAGATTCTGCACTACGGGCGCCCCGGCACCGGCCTCGAACTGAAGGCCGGCATGATCTTCACGATCGAGCCGATGATCAACGCGGGCCGCCGCGAAATCCGCACGATGCCCGATCAGTGGACCGTCAAGACGAAAGACCGCAGCCTCTCCGCCCAATGGGAACATACGGTCCTCGTCACCGACACCGGCTACGACGTGCTGACCGTGTCGGCGGGCTCGCCGGCCAAACCGCAGATCGCCGCCGCCGCATAACGGCCGGCCGCGCCCCGGTGCGACGCGCGAGCTTCGCGTGCGGCGTACCGGCTACCGTGACGTCGCCCGAAGCGGGCTTGGCGGCGTTTCGCAGCGAGTCGGCAACACGCCCGATCGGGCACGCCGCCCGCCCCCCCGCCACGCGCTCCGGTTTTGAGCCGTCCTCGCCCGCCGCACCGTTCTTTTCGTCACGTGTCACGTCCATGAGCGCCCCCGTCGTCCTGCCCGATCCCCTTTCGCTGAAAGCCGACTTCCGCGCCGCGAAGACTGAAATGCTCGCCCGCTTCAAGACGGCCAGCAACGTCGATACGGCGATGCGCGCGCTCGCCCGCCTGACCGACGACGCGCTCAAGCGCGCCTGGCAGGCCTGCGAACTGCCTTCGTCGCTCTCGCTCGCCGCCGTCGGCGGCTACGGCCGCGGCGAACTTGCGCCCTACTCCGACATCGACATCCTCGTCCTGCTGCCCGATTCGATGCCGCCCGAACTCGACGCGCGCATCGAACGGTTCATCGGCCTCGCCTGGGATCTGGGTCTCGAACTCGGCAGCAGCGTGCGCACGGTCGGTCAATGTATCGAAGAAGCGAATCAGGACATCACGGTGCGCACCTCGCTGCTCGAAGCGCGCCGCATCGTCGGCAGCACCGCCCTCTTCGAGCGCTTCATGCTGCGCTTTAACGACACGCTCGACGCGCGCGCCTTCTTTCAGGCGAAGGTGCTCGAGATGCGTCAGCGCCACGCCAAATTCCAGGACACGCCTTACAGCCTCGAACCGAACGTCAAGGAAAGCCCCGGCGGCTTGCGCGACTTGCAGCTGATTCTCTGGGTCGCGCGTGCGGCCGGTTTCGGCCGCAGCTGGC
>CBJMQH010000089.1:0-13504 GCA_966431825.1 uncultured Trinickia sp. | reverse complement strand
CGCTCCGCTACCACGCTGCTCGCGATGGTGGTTGGCCTGACTGCGATCCTGTTGTTCGGCGGTTACGCGCGCAATATCAACTACGGACTCCAAACGAGTTACGTCCGCCAAAGCGGACATCTGCAAATCCAGCACAGCGGCTATTTCCTCTACGGCAGCGGCGACCCGGTGTCGTACGGCATCGACGACTACCAACGTGTGATCGATGCCGTGCGCGGCGATGCCGAACTCGCGCGGCTCGTGACCGTCGTGACGCCCGTGCTGGCGCTGAACGGCATCGCGGGCAATTTCGAGGCCGGTGTGTCGCGCACCGTATTCGGCAGCGGTGTCGTGGTCGAGGACCAGAACCGCTTGCGGCGCTGGAACGACTACGGCTTTCATGACCTCGGCAAGCCCCTCGCGCTTAGTGGCAGCGCAGCGAATGCGGTGGTGATCGGTACCGGCGTGGCGCGAGTGCTGCGGCTTTGCACGGCACTCGCCGTGCGCGGTTGCCGGGATCCCCGGCCCGCTGGGGCAGCGAATGGCGGGGCTGATGCCATGCCTGCCGATGTCGCAGGGCTTGCCGCGCTGGAGCGGGCTGCAAAACCGGTGGCTGCCCGATCGCTTGCGGGCGCACCGCGGATCGAGTTGCTCGCGTCGAATGCCTTTGGCGCGCCGAACGTGGCAGCGCTCGATGTCGTGCAGGCCGAGCAGCAGGGCGTGAAGCAAATCGACGACATGTTCGTGCAGATGCATCTTCGCGAGGCACAGCAGCTCGTGTACGGGCGCTGCGGTGCGGCCAGGGTGACGGCAATCGTGATTCAGCTTGCGCACACGGCCGATATACCGAGGGCGCGGTCGCGGCTCGATTTTCTGCTGCATACGCGGTTGCCCGATGCTCGGCTCGACGTGCTCGACTTCGAAACCTTGAATCCGCAGTACGGGCAGATCACGGGGATGTTCGGCGCGATCTTCGGCTTCATGACGGTCTTGATCGCCACGATTCAAATGTTCATGGTCGGCAATACGATGAACATGGCCGTCATGGAGCGTACGCACGAAATCGGCACCTTGCGCGCGATCGGGTTGCGCGCCTCGGGCATTCGCCGCATTTTCGTCTGCGAAGGGTTACTGCTCGGTCTCTGCGGTGCCGCGCTGGGCACGCTTCTCGCCCTCGCAGCGGCATTCGCGATCAACCATAGCGGGCTTTCGTGGACACCGCCGGGGCAGACCGATGCCGTGCCGCTCACGGTGCGGGTCTGGGGCGAGAGCACGATGATCCTGCGCTACGCCGCTGGCGTCATCGCGGTCGCGGCGCTCTCCGCCTGGTGGCCGGCACGGCGGGCCGCGCGGCTGGCCATCGTCGATGCGCTGCGTTTCGCGTAATGCGAACGGGAGCCCAACGCAATGAACAGAACCACGTTGATTGGCCGGTCGGCATCGATGATCGTTGCCCTTGCATTGGCCAGCGGCTTTGGATCGGCCGGCGCGACGGAGCCGGCGCCCGATGCGCAGCGATGGCGGAGGGAGAGCGATGCAATTCGCAATCCTGACAAACCATTCGGTCTGACCACGACGCTGATCGAATTTCGCAACGGGCGCGAGACCGGTACCGATGTACTGCGGGTTTATTCGAAGGCGGACGCGGCGAGCGGACAGTTTCGTTCGTTGGTTCAGTTCGCGGCGCCCGCGCGCGATGCGAACAAACTGCTGCTCAAGAACGGCAACGACTTATGGTTCTACGATCCGTCGAGCCAGGCGAGCGTGCGCATCTCGCCGCAACAGCGTTTGCTGGGGCAGGCCGCGAACGGCGACGTCGTGACGGTGAATTGGGCGAACGACTACGAGGCGTCGCTCGCCGCGCAGGAAGACGTCGTGGACGGCGATCGCCAATCGAAGCACTGCTATCGCTTGCACCTTGTGGCGAAGTCGCCCGATGTGACTTATCACGCGATCGATCTTTGGATCGATACGCAATCGCGTCGGCCCGTGAAGGCGCGGTTCTATGCGGAGAGCGGGAGCTTGCTGAAGGTTGCGTATTTCCGCCACTTCGAAGCAGCGCTCGGTGCCGAGAGGCCCATGGAGACGGTGATCATCGACGGACTCGATCCGAATTGGGTGACTGTCATGCGGTACTCGGACTTGGCGTGGCGCGACATTCCCGAGGCCTGGTTGCAGCGCGCCTACCTCTCGCGGTTCAAAGCCGAATAGGCGATGGCCGGCGTGCGTTTCCTCTACGGCGTGGGCATTGCTGCGTGGATAGTGGCGACCGCGGCGCGAGGTGCGGACGGAACCGATGCCGATGCGCTGGCGATTGCCGATGCGGCCGTGGCGGCACCGGTCGCGCGGCATGACTGGCGTGGCGCGTTCGAGCTGGCGGCCGCGAATTACACGGCCGGTGGCCAGCAGGGGGCGGTGCTGTCGAACGACAACCTGCGCATGTCGAACACGCTTTCGTACGACCGGACGTTCGGTGCCTGGCGTGCAATTGTGGAAAACCGTCTGGACGCGCTCTGGCGTGTGGGGGCCTCGCGTGCCGATGCGCTCGATACGCTCAAAGAGATGTACCTGAGTTGGCAGGCGTCGCCGAATGCGATCGTCGATCTGGGCCGCATCAATTTGCGCGAAGGGGTGGCGTCGGGCTTCAACCCGACCGATTTCTTCAAAGCGGGCGCACTGCGTTCGGTTGTGTCGATCGATCCCGAAAGCCTGCGCGAGAATCGGCTTGGCAGTGCGATGGTCCGCGCGCAGTGGCTATGGCAAGGCGGCTCTGCGACGGCCCTTGTTTCACCACGATTGACCGGCCAGCCCAGCGACGCGACGTTCAATCCGGATTTCGGTGCGACGAATGCGCGTACACGCTACATGCTGAGCGCGTCGCAGCGACTGGTCGGCGACTTCGCGCCGCAGTGGTCGGTTTATGGCGGCGAAGGGATCGCACCGCAATTCGGTGTCGACGCCACTGCCTTGACCGGCGCCGCGACCGTTGCTTTTGCCGAGTATTCGATCGGTCGTGGAGCAGCCATCGCGGACGGAGCGCAGGGTGCCCGGCGGCTCGCATCGAAGCTGGCTACCGGGTTCACCCATACGTTTGCGAACAAGCTGACGGTCACGCTCGAATACGACTATGACGGCGCGAGCGCCAATCGCGATACATGGCTCGCGTTGCAACGGGACCCCATCCGCTATGCGCGCTATCGGGCTCAGGCAAGTACCGAGCAGGAATTGACGACGAGGCAATCCGTGTTTGTCTACGCGCAGAAGCAGGACGCAATCGTCGTGCATCTGGATTTGACTGCGATGACGCGCTATGACCTCGTCGATCACAGCTATTTCACGTGGATGGAAGCGCGCTACCACTGGCCGCGCACTGATTTGGCAGTGCAGTGGCAGAGCAATTTCGGTGCGGAGCGCAGCGTATTCGGGGCCGCGGCCCAGCGGCATGTCGTGCGGGGGGTATTGACGTTCTACTACTGAGTAGTGCGACACATGCTGGGCACGGCGGCGCAAGGCGGGCGCGGGCGCTACGAACGAAGCCCTAGCGCGACCGGGCGAGAATATCGAGCAACTGCTTCTTCAGCGCGATCCGCCCGGGCGATGCGTTCGCGTGCGCCTGCCGTGCATGGGTAAATGCGTTCTCGTCGTAGTCGCAGCCTGCCACGTAGTGCGTCTTGTCCAGCGTGTACGCCTGATACGTGCGATCCTGCGCCGGCTTCTGCGCCATCGCATCGGCGTCCATATCCAACGTCACTTCCAGCCCTTCGCGCTGAGCAAGCGCTTTCACGTCGGCCTTCGGGTGCGACGACGGCACGATCACGAAAAAGCTGTGCCGCCCGTTGATCATCCCTACGTCGGAAGAAACGCCGAGCGTCGAGATGACCGGCGCGACCTTCCAGGAAGAGCCCATGAACGACGCCGAGTCCGGCAACTTCGGCAGCCCGACCTGCTGGTTGTCGAGCAGATCGTTGAACTTGACCGCATCGCTCATCGGCGCCTTGCACTGTACGAGATTGGCGAGCAGATCGCGCGATTCCTGAGGCCCGGCAAATGCCGCCGATGCGGCGACGGAAAGTGCGGCAAGCGCCGCAAGATGCATCGATTTTTTCATTGTGCGTGACCTCACTGTTTGAAAACGCAATCGGACAGACCGATGTACCGGGTGCCGGACGTGAGATCGAGCGAGCAGATCGCCTTGAATTTCGACCCCGCGGGGAGTGCGTCCATCTTTTTCGACTCTTCGTCGTCGTATGCGCTCAGGCGGGCAAAGCCTTCCTTCGAGCGCGTGGGCTCGCCCGCGATGAGCATCGCGTCGCCGGTCATGCTTCGCGTATGCGAGATCGCCGTACCCGATATCAGAACGAGTTTGTCGTCACCGAATTCGGGCAGATCGTCGACGGCGTAGCCGTTTTTCGCGTAGCGCGAATAGAGATCGAACAAACCGGCCTTTTTCAGAATCAGGTTCTCTGCATGGGCCGTCGATACGGTGAGCGGCAGCAGCAGTGCACTCGCGGCTGCGAGCGTGATCGCGCTTTTCATTTGTTAGCTTCTCTCAAAATAATGACTTCGCGCATGGAGCGCGCGAAAGTACGGCCATACGCCCGGTCGGGACACCGAGGCGGCGTTTCCAGGCAGTGCCCGTCGGGCGCCGCGCCCCGATCAGTCAACCCGCGCAGCGACGCTAGCGCTGGCTGGTGCATACCTCGATGCCGCCCGCTATCGCGTCAGACAGGTTTGCGATGGTCTTCGGCTGCGCCAGACGTGCCTCTTCGTCCGGGTTGACGATGACGCCCGCTTCCACGAGCACAGCGGGAATCGGCGCCGTCCGTAGCACGACCAGGTCGTCGAAGCGGTGGATGCCCAGCGTGGCGTCGATCAGCGGACGGTTTTCTCCGTGAATCGGCTGCGCATGATAAAGCGACGGCGTTTCGCCAGCCGCAATCAGCCGTTCGGCGATCGTCTTCGCGCAGCGCAAGCTCTGCGCATACCGCGGGTTGCGCTCCGATACGAAGACCGCAAATCCGTGGAAGTCACGCTGCCGGCCAGCGTCGATGAACTGTTGCTGGATCGAATCGTGATGAATCGAGACGAACAGATCGGCGTCGGGCGCCTGTGTCGAGCGCTGGTCGAGCGCGATCTCGCGGCCATCGGCGGACGTGCGCAGCACGCGGTCGCCATGCGCGGTAAGCCGCGCAGCAACGGCCGATGACAGGTCGAGGTTGTACAGGTACTCGACACGCCCGCTGGCAGCGGTTGCGCCCGGGTGTGCCGGCGTGTGCCCCGTATCGATGACGACATAGCGCGCAGCGTCGCCCGGGCCTTTCGCGGCCTGGGCCGGCGCGAGCGGCATGCAAGCTAGCACGCCGAAGGCCAGCCAACGCGCGGCACTTGCCGCCACAGAGTGGCAGAAGGAATGCGTTCGTTTCATTTCTTATTAGTTGTTTGCGGCGCCGCGAAGCCGGCGGCCTGCATGATGCAGTCGGAATGCCGCGCGATTATAGCCGCTGCAGAAGAACCGGCAACCGATCTCGGGCCGCGCGGCCTTGCCCCCCTTCTGAAATTCATCCTTACGCCGTTTTCAGGATCTCCTTACAGCGATTTGTCTTAAGAAAGGCATTGTCCTTTCCGTTTACCCGAACTGTGTACCGCTGTCGCCAATCGCTGTACTCAATGCAAGGCGATGGTTCATAACAACAAACAAGGATTGCGCGAAAAGGAGACACGAACTCGATAGCGGGGTTGCGAGTTCGACAAAAAACGGCGGCACCGCGAGCAAACGTTTGCTGTTCGCACGGAAGGATGCCGCGATTTATTCAAAGTCTCTTGTCCAATGGCCGAACGATATGTCCGAGAATCTTTTCGAAGCCGATCTTCTTTCGATCGACACGGCAGCGCCCCCCGCGCATGCTGCGAGCGAAATTCCGTTGCGCTTGCGGTTCGAGGCGCTCATCGATGCTTATCGCACGCGAGGGTATCGTTGCGCGAGTGTCGACCCGCTTGCGCTTTCCGCCGTTCCGCATCTTCCCGAGCTCACGCTCGCCTTTCACGGACTCCTGCCCCACACGCCGCGTGAACCGCGGAACCGCGAACTGCCGGGCGCATTGACGGCCGAGGCGTTGCAGCAGCAACTGAAGCGCGCCTATGGCGGCGTGCTGACACTCGACAGCAGTGCAGTGCGCAGCGACGCGCACCGCCGCTGGCTTTACGCGCGGGTAGAGCGCGACCTCGACGCGCCGCCGCTGTCCGCCGACGCAAGAGCCGCATTGTTGCGGCGGCTCGTCGATGCGCAATCATGGGAGCGGCGCGTGGCCGAAGCGCTGCCGCACGCGAAACGGTTTTCGCTCGAAGGCTGCGAGAGCCTCATTCCGCTCTTCGACGCGCTTGCCGAGCAGGCAGCAAGTCACCGGATCGCGCACGTGTTCGTCGGTATGCCGCATCGAGGGCGCCTGAACGTGCTGGTGAACGTCATGGGGGCCGACGCCGCGACGATGCTGGCCCGCCTCGACGAGCATTCGCAGATCGCGATGGAGCAGCGCGATCTCGCCTATCACCTGGGGGCGACGGCCCGCAAAGAGACGGCGCACGGTGCGCTCACGCTGACGTTGGCCCATAACCCATCGCATCTGCAAAGCGTCTATCCCGTTGTATGCGGCATGACCCGTGCCTATCAGGACGAGCACCCGAATGCGCGTGCGATGCCCGTGATCGTGCACGGTGACGCTGCGTTCGCGGGGCAGGGCATCGTCGCGGAAACGCTGAATCTGACGCGCAAGCGCGGCTACGCATCGGGCGGCGCGGTGCACGTGATCGTCAACAACCAGATCGGCTTTACTACGCCGAACCGCCTGTCACCGTGCGAAAACGAATACTGCACGGATATTGCCCGGATCGTCGATGCGCCGGTCCTGCGCGTCAATGCCGATCATCCGGAAGCCGTGTTGCGCGCCGCCGCGATCGCGATCGACTACCGGATGGCGCACGGCTGCGACATCGTCATCGACCTCGTCGGCTATCGGCGCCTCGGGCACTCGGAACACGACATTCCCGCGCTGACGCAGCCGGGCTTGCAGGCGTGCGTCGCCGCACGGCCGAGCGTTGCGGAACGCTATCACGACGAGATCGGCCAGCCGCTCGCACTCGATGCACTCTTTGCTACCGCGCTGGCGGAAGGTCCGCGCGATGCCGGCACCCCATTGCCGCTAGTCGACGCGGAAAATGTCGCCGCAAAGGGCGGCGACGCTGTGACGACGGACAGGCCGCTCACCGTGGAGCGGCTGCGCGCATTGGCCCGGGTATTGGTGACTGTTCCGCCGCAGTTGAAGCTGCACGGCTGGATCGAGGCGCTGCATGATCGATGGCAGCGTGCGCTGCAAGACGGTACGCGTGAAGCGGGCATGGGCATCGACTGGTGCCTGGCCGAGAACCTGGCTTACGCGTCGATTCTCGATGAGGGAAGAGGCGTGCGTATTTCGGGAATGGATGTCGGGCGCGGTACGTTCATGCATCGTCATGCCGTCTGGCACTCGCAGTCGCCGGGTGACGACGGCGTCGGAGCATATGTGCCGCTGCGCCATGTGTCGCGCGACCAAGGGCCGTTCGATGTCATCGACTCGCCGCTCACCGAAGAAGCCGTACTCGCGTTCGAATATGGTTACAGCGTGCAGGCGCGTGCGCGACTGCCCGTCTGGGAGGCTCAGTTCGGCGACTTCGTCAATGGCGCTCAAGTGATCATCGATCAGTACATCGCCTCGGGCGAGTACAAGTGGGGCTACCGTTCGGCCCTGACGGTGCTGCTTCCGCACGGTCACGAGGGTGTCGGGCCCGAACATTCCACCGGCTATCTTTCGCGCTTTTTGCAGCTGTGCGCGCAAGACAATCTGCGCGTCGTGATGCCGTCGATGTCGGCGCAATGGTTTCATTTGCTGCGCGAGCAGGCCCAAGCCGCGAGTCCGCGTCCGCTGATCGTCATGGCGCCAAAGAGTCAGCTGTATGGCAATCGAAGCTCGCATTCGCCGTTGCATGCACTCGCACAAGGGGCGTTCGCTCCGGTGCTCGACGATCCGGATATTTCGGACGCCGGTCGCGCAACGATCCGGCGCGTGGTGATCTGCGCGGGCAAGCTGTTCCATGAGCTTCGACATGCACGCGCACTGACGGGACCCGACGCGACCGCGCTGCTGCGCGTGGAGCAGCTTTATCCGTTCCCCGCGCAGGCACTCGCTTCCGTACTTGCGCTTTACAAGAACTGCACCGCGATCGTCTGGGCGCAGGAAGAGGAGAAAAACCACGGTGCATGGCATTTCGTCCGCGATGCACTCGAAGCCGTGCTTCCCGCGGATTGCCGTCTCTCGTGCGTGTGCCGCACCGCGACGCCCTCGGGTGCACATGCGTCGATCCCGCTCCACCAGCAGGAACAGCGGCGCCTGCATGCCGTTGCGCTCGCCGATGCGTGAACGCTCATTCGTCGACTCGCTGCTCGCGATGACAGGGATCGGCATGGTCAATCTGCTCATCGCGCTGGACCAGACCACGGTCAGTACCGCGATGCCGTCGATCGCCGCCGCGTTCGACGGTTTTGCCTACTACGCATGGGTGGCGGGCGCGTATCTGCTGGCGTCGGTGATCGCCGTGCCGATCTTCGGCCGCCTCGGGGACTATCACGGCCGCAAGCCGTACGTGGCCGCAGCGATCGTCACGTTCACGCTGGCATCGTTGCTGTGCGCATTGGCGCCGACGATGCCGGCGTTGATCGCGGCGCGCGCGTTGCAAGGGATTGGCGCGGGAATGATGACGGGAACGGCGTTCGCTTCCATTCCCGACTTGTTTCCCGAGCCGGCTGCGCGCGTCCGATGGCAAGTCGTGCTGGCCGCCGCCTATGGTGTGGGTACTGCCGCCGGGCCGTCGCTGGGCGGCTGGTTGACGGATGCATGGGGTTGGCGCTCGACGTTCCTCATCAACCTGCCGATCGGTGTTGCAGCGCTCGGCGTCGTCATTCGTCGCCTGCCGTCGATCAAACCGGCGACACGCAGCGCGGTGCGGCTCGACGTCTGTGGCGCGCTGCTGCTGTCGATGCTGCTGGCGGCGTTGCTCGTCGCGCTCGGCGGCGTCGACGCGGGCCGCATTTCGCACGCCCGCCCGCTCGCCGCGTGCGCATTGCCGGCACTGCTGTTCTTCTTCTATCACCGCGAGCAGCGGGCCGCCTCGCCGATCGTGCCGCCTGCCATGTTGCGCAACGGGCGGCTCGCAACGTTGTTCTGCCTGTCGAGCATGACCGGGGCGCTGATGTTTGCGCTGATCTTCTACGTTCCGCTCGTATTGCAGGCGGGGCTTGGACTATCGGCCGCGCTGGCCGGGCAGCTCGCCACGCCGCTAGCGGCATCGATCGCTGTGGGCAGCTTGCTCAATACGCGGATCGTCACGCGGCTCGAGCGGCCTGTCGTGGTCATCGTGGCCGGTTTCCTGTTGCTCGCGCTGGCCAATGTCGGCGTATCGCTGGCGGCGATGCGAGGCGAGCGCATGTCGATGGAAGCCGCCATGGTCGCTGGCGGCATCGGGCTCGGTCTCATCCTCAATAACCTCAACATTTTCGCGCAGGAAGCCGCCGGCCGGGCGTACCTCGGCATCGCCACCTCGCTCATGCAATCCACGCGACTGATCGGCGGCCTCGTAGCCGTCTGCGCAATCGGTGCGTGGACCACACGGCGCTACGCGGACGCGGGGCACGATGTAGTGGGCGCATCGGCCCCCGAAGCCCTGAGGCGGTCGTTTGTTTTTGCATTGCATTACGTTTTCGATGCAATGGCTGCATTCGCTGTGGGCGCAGCCATTGTTGCGTTGGCCATTCGACAAATCAGGTTGGCGGCTGAAATACCTACGGAGCGTGTCAGATCTTCCTTATAGATTTTTAATGCAAGGCTGACGCAGGCAAGACCTGTGGTTACATCGGAGGAATGCCGTATACCGTTTAGTGCGTACGCCAAATCATCGACGAACGCGGCAATGAACTGATCGCCTGTTGGTTCGACGAAGGAAGTTCGAATTCTTTGCGTCCGGATCAGCGATATTGCAATTTCGATAAGGTATTGACATGAAACTCTCTGACCTGCGTATCGGGGTCCGTCTGGGATTGGCTTTTGCGCTGGTCGTCGCGCTGATGATAACCACGACAGTGATCGGCATTCAGCGGTTGCACCGCGGCAACGAGAACATGAACGCGCTCGTTCAGCAACGCTACGCTGTGATTGCGCTCAGCAGCCGCATCAAGGACAACGGGTACAAGGCCAACGACATCATTGCCGACCTCGCCGTTGGTCTGTCTCCCGAACAGGCCCAGCGCAGGATGGATCAATACGCATCGATCCGCACTGCAAATACCGAGGCGTATGCCCAGCTTGAGAAGATGCTGCCCGACGACGCGGCCAAGGCGATCTATAAAGAGCAGATCGCGGCACGCGGGGCCTATGGCGCCACGGTCAGGAAGTTCTTCGAACTTCAGCGTGACCAGAAGCTGCAAGAGGCACGCGATGTCTACCAGGGCGATATGTCGGCTCGGCAGGACGAGTACTACGCACAGGTCAATCGCATGGTCGATTACCTCGCGCACGAGATGCAGCGCGACGTAGAGCGCGCAAGCGAAGACGCGAACCGCGCGACTGTTCAGATGGGCGTGATCGCAGCTGTCGCCGTTGCGCTTGCCATCCTGGCGGCGACGCTTATCACGCGGACGATCACACTGCCGATCGGACGCGCCGTGCGTCTTGCCGAAGCGGTGGCCCGAGGCGAGCTGACTGTGCAGCCTGTCGCCGAGACGAAAGACGAGGTCGGCCGGCTGCTGACGGCACTCGGCGAAATGGTCGCACGACTGCATGAGATCGTCGCCAACGTGCGCAGCGGCACGAATACGATCGCCAGCGCTTCGCTTCAGGTGGCGAGCGGCAATATGAACCTTTCGACGCGCACCGAGCAGCAGGCGAGTGCCCTCGAACAGACCGCCGCGGCGATGGAGCAGTTCACGGGCAGCATCAAGCAGAATGCCCAGAATGCCCGCGAGGCGAACGCGCTCGCCTCGAAGGCATCGGTCATCGCCGCTTCGGGCGGGGCAGCCGTCACGCAGGTGGTCGATACGATGAACGCGATCAACGCGTCCTCGCAAAAAATCGTCGATATCATCGGTGTGATCGACGGCATCGCGTTCCAGACGAACATTCTCGCTTTGAACGCCGCGGTCGAGGCTGCACGGGCGGGCGAGCATGGACGCGGCTTCGCCGTCGTTGCGAGCGAAGTGCGGGCGCTGGCTCAGCGCAGCGCTGTTGCGGCACGCGAGATCAAAGGACTGATCGGCGACTCGGTCGACCAGGTCGGTGCGGGCGGCAAGCGCGTGGAGGAAGCGGGGCAGGTCATTCAATCGGTCGTCACGAGCATCCAGCAGGTGGCAACGCTTGTCGCCGAAATCAGCTCGTCGAGCCAGGAGCAGAGCGATGGCATCGAGCAGGTCAGCCGAGCCATCACCCAGATGGACCAAGTGACGCAGGAGAACGCGCAGTTGGTCGAGGAAAGCGCGGCAGCAGCGCAGGCCTTGCAGGGACAAGCCACGCACCTGAGCGGCGTAGTGAGCGCCTTCGTTCTCTGAAGCCGGCGCCTTGTGCGGCTTCGCTACTCAATCGGCCTCTGCTGCGGGGCCGTGCCGTGCTGCATGTTTGCGCTTGGCCGCGCGGCGAGTTCGCGGCGCTTCGGATGGTCTACCCGGTCCAGTCGCCGCATCGTCGCAATCATCGGCATGGGCTGCCGGGTCGATCGGGATCCGGGCGCGCACGACGGTGCCGCGGCCCGGGCTGCTCGAAATGAACGCCTCGCCCCCTGCTGCGAGCGCGCGTTCCCGGATGCCGACCAGGCCGAACGAGGCCGAACCACAGGTGGTGGCGATGTCGAAGCCTTGTCCGTAGTCACGGATCACGACTTGATACGCATCGGGCGCGCGCAGCAGCTCCACTTCGACGCGTTCGGCCTTCGAATGGCGAGCGACGTTGGTCAACGACTCCTGGACGATCCGGAAAATCGCGAGCGCGCACTCGTCGGTGGTCCGGACTTCGCCCGCTCTCAATCGGAGCGTGCATCGCAAGCCCGTGTGCGTCTGCAAACGCGTGATGAGCCATTCGAGCGCAGGCACGAGGCCCATGTCGAGGACGGCAGGCCGCAGGCTGGCTGACACGTCGCGCGCGGATTGAATGACCGTGTCCACGAGCGAGAGGATCGTCGATGTCGCTTCGAGGAAGCGGGGCTCGTTCGCGCCGAACTGCATGGCGAGCAGGTTGACGTTCAGCCGCAGCGCCACGAGCTGCTGGCCGAGCTCGTCGTGCAGTTCGTGGGCAATGCGGCGGCGTTCGAGTTCACGGTCAGCCTCGCGTCGATTCGCAAGCGCCCTCAGGCCGCGCTCCATCTGCTTATAGGCCGTAATGTCCGTGCCGATCACGAGCGCACTCGCGATTCGCGCGGTGGGGCTGCATTCGGGGATGACCCGGACCGATTGCCAGGTCGGCTTGCCGTCGCGCATCCCCTCGATTTCGAATTCAGACGTGCCGCCGTGCGCGAGCGCACGTTTGAGCGATGCCCGTAGAGGGTCGGCGATGCATCTGGGCAGCGCTTCGCACTGGTCTAGCGTCTTGCCGACCACAGCGTGCCGAGGTATGCCTGTCAGTGCTTCGAACTTGGCCGTCACGAACACGCACCGGTTGTCGCAGTCGTAACGCATCACCGACACCGGCAGGTTTTCCGCGAGCGTGCGTAGCTGCCGCTCGCTGGCCGATACGCGTTCCTCGGCGCGTTTGCGCAACGTGACGTCGTGAAGGAATCCATACCATCGGATTGCGCCGTCGGCCTCGCGCTCGGGGATGGAGCGTCCCTCAAGCCAGATTTCCCCCTTCTTGGGATGATGGATCCGAAATTCGTTGTGCCACGGTGTGAGCTCGCGCGCGGAGCGATCGATCGAGGCGATGTGCTGGGCGAGGTCGTCCTGGTGCACCGTCGCCAGTGCGCAAGACGCGTCGCGCCGTACCGCCTCGGCACTCCACCCCGTGATTTCCTCGAGCTGTTTGGACGCGGACGGCATCGTGACGCGGCCGTCGGGCGTCAAGAGGTAGTCGCCGATCACGCCCGGCGCGATTTCAGTCAGCTTACGTAAGCGTGACGCCATGGCAAGGTTGCTGCGCATCACCGATTCGTAGTGCGACAGCATCGTGGGGGCTGCGTCGTCGATCGTGATCTGGGGCGGCGTGTTGAGACACGCCACGACGCGGGCAACGAGTTCGCCCGCTCGGACCGGTGCGACGATGCAGTCGTCGCAGCCGGCCGCGCGCGCCGCGACGAGCAAGGCGGCGTCTGCCGGCACTACGATGACGACGCGTGGACGCGCACTGGGCGGGCTCGTGCGCAGTTGCCGGCACACGTCGAGGGCATCCGCGCTGTCGGCGGTCGCATCCAGCAAGACGAGGTCGGGCGAAGGGGTGCGCAGCGCAGAGAGGCAGGCGTGCAT
>CBJMQH010000088.1:0-13526 GCA_966431825.1 uncultured Trinickia sp. | reverse complement strand
GTTGATCGATGGGGCAGCGTCGACCCTGCTCGTCGAGAACGAGGAAATGGGCGACGCGAAGGTGGTCGCTGCGCTCGTGCGTGCCGCCAACCGCGGCGTTTCCGTGCGCGTGACGATGACCTACTCGTCGAAGTGGGCCGCCAATTATGCCAAGCTGAGCGCAGCCGGCGCGCAGATCAGCACGTATGACCCGAAGGCGCCGCTCTACATCCATGCGAAGGCGATCGTCGCCGACGACGGCACGTCGCAAGCGCGCGCGTTCGTCGGCTCGGAAAACTTCTCGGTCGCGTCGCTGACGCGCAACCGCGAACTCGGGCTCATGACGTCGGACCCGGCGCTCGTCGCGTTTCTTTCAAAAACCTTGCGATCCGATTTCGGCGGCGGCACGCCTTATGGCAGTGGCGGAACCTCGCTGCGCTCGCCTTTCCTCTGATCCACCGCGGCGTCATTGCGTGCGATGCGCCGCTCAAGTGGGACCTGTGGCGCGCCGATAATGCAGGTGAGGCACGCGCCGGGCGGCCCGGAGGGGATGGGGCGCCTGGTGTGTGCCGAAATAGGCTGTGGTTTTGGGTACACTCACGCCTTTCGCCGCCATTTTCTTCGCCATGACTCAAGACGAACTCAAGCGCCTGGTCGGCCAGGCTGCCGCCGATTACGTGATTGCCAATGTGCCGCAGGGTGCCGTAATCGGCGTCGGCACGGGCTCCACCGCCAATTGCTTCATCGACGCCCTCGCCGCGCATAAGCAGCGCTTTCGTGGCGCTGTTTCGAGCTCCGTCGCGACCACCGCGCGGCTCCAGCAGCACGGCATCCCGGTGTTCGACCTGAACCAGGTCGAGGCGTTGCCCGTGTATGTCGACGGCGCCGATGAGATCGATGCGAGCGGTGCGATGATCAAAGGCGGAGGCGGTGCCCTGACACGCGAGAAGATCGTGGCCTCGGTGTCCGACGTCTTCGTCTGTATCGCGGACGCATCGAAGCGGGTGCCCGTGCTCGGCGCATTCCCGTTGCCGATCGAAGTCGTGCCGATGGCGCGCACCGCCATCGGGCGCCGGGTCGCGGCGCTAGGCGGTGTCCCGGTATTGCGCGTTCGAAACGACGGCTCGCCGTACATCACCGACAACGGCAACGAGATCATCGACGTCAAAGGCCTGCAAATTGCTCAACCTCGAGCGATGGAAGCGGAAATCAACGCGTGGCCGGGTGTCGTGACGGTGGGACTGTTCGCGAGCCGCGGCGCCGATCTGTGCCTGCTCGGCTCGGAAGCCGGCGTCGAACGTATTGAGTACCGCGCGGCCCGTTAAGCGGGCGCGGTGCGCGGTAGTGCCGTCCACGGTTGCACCCTAGGGTCAACGCTGGGCGGCGAGGCAGCGCTTATCGAGTAAAGTGTTTCTACCCCGGGAACGGTTTCAAGGGACTGATGGATCATGCAACGCGAACTACGGCAAGCGCTCAATACGGCGTACGCGCGACTCCAAACCGCTGACGCAGCTTCACCGTCGTCGTTCGCCGGTACCTATGCACTGGCGCTCGGCATCGTCGTCGGCGGCCAGGCCTGCCAGGGCATGAGCGAAACCGAAGCCGCCGAGGCCCGCGCCCATCTCGGGATGCTGGCGGCGCTTTTCGAAGCGCGGGCGCGAACGAGCAGTCGCCTGGGCGCGCAGTGACGCGCGCCGCGAGACGACGCGGCGCCTGCCGTCGCTCAACTCACCGCATTCGTATGATGATGCAGGCTCGGCAGTAGCCGATCGAACTCGCGCTTCACGAGCCCGTAGCATTCGCATGCACGTGCTTCGAGGCCGGGCCGGTCGAGCACCTTGATGTGGCCGCGGCTGTGGTGGATCAGCCCTTGGCTGTGCAGCTTGCCGGCCGCCTCGGTAATCCCCTCGCGACGCACACCGAGCATGTCGGCGATCATCTGCTGCGTCACGGCGAGGTCGTTCGTCGCGGTCCGGTCGATTTCGATCAGCAGCCAGCGGCACAACTGTTTGCTGAGCGAATGGTGACGGTTGCAAGCGGCCGTCTGTGCGACCTGCGTGAGCAGGGCTTGCATGTAAAGCAACATCAGTCTGCGCAACAACTCCGAGCGCGCAATCTCTTGTCTCAGCTGCTGTGCACTCATCCGGTAGGCGAAGCCCGCGCATTGCACCTGGACCCGGCTAGGCATCGTTTCGCCCCCGGTCAGCACCTGGACGCCCGTCATTCCTTCGCGACCTACCGCCGCCAGCTCGACAGAGCCGCCGTCTTCCATCATCGACAGAATCGAGATGATCGCCGTGGTCGGGAAATAGACGTGGTGAATCATGTGGCCGCAATCGCAGAGCAATTGCTCGGTGCGCAGATGAACCAGTTCGAGGTGCGGCGTGAGCGCATGCCATTCGTGCGACGGCAAAGCCCCGAGAAGGTGATTGCCGTGAAGGTCGGATTGTAGCGTCAACATGATCGGTCCTCGATTCAGCCGCGTCGTACGCGAGGCGCACGTGCGCCGGCGGCGCTTTGTTACTGGTCCGGTGACGGCTGGCAACGAGAAGGACAGGACTTCGAACCGATGCTCCTGCTGCCGTTTGCCCCGGGGATTGTTAGGTCTCTCCCTGCGATGCGGTACCGTCTGTGCGGGACCGCTCAATCGCGCACCGGCTTCAGCGAGGATCGTGCCAAGCCCCAAACGGCGGGGTGCCGGCGTCGTTGCTTCCGGTCGACATCGCGGCCCACGAAATCGACTGCGCCGTTTTGTTTCAATTGTGGACAGGCGCCGCGCTCTCGTTTTTGTGACGGCAGTCCGCTCGCCGTAAAGCCCAAACGCTGCGGCGCTTTCATCACACGCAAGCGCTCGGCCCTGCTGCGAGAAGGGCCGCGTGGCCCACATGCTGCGCAATGACGTCTTGTGTCGCGCGTCCCCGTTGCATGCACTTGCACGCGTGCACACGAGCAAACCCGCCTCCGACCGGCAAACCGGTGCCGCGCCATGAATGACTCAATATTGAGACAGCGTGGCGGCGGCGATGCGTGTGTTGTGGGGGGGCCTCGCGTGCGTGGAGGTGGGGCGTGGGCGCCACCGAACATAACGCGGCCGATCGCGTGGGAGTGGGTGCGATTTCGCACGGTGCCGCATGCGCGGCGGACGTACCGTGCGGATATGACGAATTGTCTAACTTGCGCTGAAGGATCGGATCGGCAGCGTGTGGCGCTGCCCGTACGGGGCGGCTGCCGCGAGGAGCGCAAGGTGAACGCAAGCCAGAGGCGCCGGCAGCGGTAGCGCGGCGCGGTCGGGATTATTGTGAAGGTATCCGAAACATTTGGGCTCAGGTACGGTCGATGTCAATGACTCCCCCTGCCGTTCCGAAGAATGGGTTTGCGTCATATCGTCAGAGGGATAACCCTTGTGGGGCGTTTCCCAATGGCGCGCGGTTATTGATCACAGCAACGTATCGCGTACCCGCCACCGCGACGCGAGGCGTGCACAACGAATCAGGGCAATGGGCAGCGTCGTAGGGCGCATCGGGGGGTGTCTCATGGAGCAGGGCAAGGACCGGTCATTGGTCAGCAAGGTGATGGACGGGCTGGTGTCGGGTATCGTCGAAGAGAAGTACGGCGCGATCCTGCCGCCGCAAGACGTTTTGTCGAAGGAGTTCGATGTCAGCCGCACCGTCATGCGCGAGGCGCTGTCGATGTTGCTTGCACGTCACATGCTCGACGTTCGGCCGAAGGTAGGTACGCGTATCCGGCCGATGCGCGACTGGTGCATGATCGACGAGGACGTCGTCAGCTGGCGTTTTCGCTCGAAGCCGGACCCGCTCTTTCTGCGTGACGTCATCGAGTTTCGGATGGTGATCGAACCACGCGCGGCCGCGCAGGCGGCATCGCGCGCGAGCGTGGCGGAGGTCGCCGGTATCCGGGAGGCGTTCGACGTATTCAAGGCGCTCGCGCCTGCCGACCCTGGGTACCAGCCGGCTGACGAGTTGTTGCATACACGCATCGTGCATGCGAGCGGCAATCAATTCTTTCAGCAGATGGCGGCAATCGTGCGCGGGGCGCTTTCCGCGACTTATCCGATGTTGAGCGTGAAGCCGGGGGCGTGGGAAATCTCGGTGAAAACGCACGAGCGCCTTGTCGAGGCGATCGAGCGGCGCGATCCTCGGGAGGCCGAAGCAGCGGCGCTGGCGCTCATCGATTTCGCAGCCGATGAGATCAGCCGGGAGTTCTCCGTCGAGATACCTTCTCGCCGCTGACTCGGGCGTGCGTCGGGGCTCGTGAGCCCCGACCTGTCGTTCGTTGTGCGTATCATGACGACGTGCCGCCGCGTGGGCCGGGAGTCCGACCTTCGCAGCAGCCGTACCCATGAATCCGCGAACAAGGAACGATGAACGATCTATCGGTGATCCGTTGGGGCATCGTCGGAGCGGGGCAGATTGCCCAGCGCTTTGCCCAGAGTCTCGCGCACGTGCCCGGTGCGCATCTCACACACGTCTTCTCGCGGCGGCCTGAATCGGTCGACGCGTTCGTCAGCCGGTTCGGTGGGGCCGCTTGCACGGATATCGACGCGCTGCTCGGCGCGCCGATCGACGCGGTCTACATCGCAACGCTGAACGACAGCCATATGGCGTACGCGCTTGCGGCGCTCGCCGCCGGCAAACAGGTGCTCTGCGAGAAGCCGGCGGCAGTCAATCGCGAGCAGCTCGCGCGCATCGTGGACGCAGCGCGTGCTTCGAAGTGCCTTTTCATGGAGGCAATGAAGCCGCCTTTCTATCCGCTCTACACGCAATTGCACGCGCATCTCGCGCGCGACCCGATCGGGCCGATCACGCTCGTGCGGGCAGGATGCGCGAGCGCCGGCGTGAGGGCCGATCACCCGTCGTTTTCGTTCCAACATGCAGGCGGGGCGTTGCTCGATATCGGCATCTACGAGGCGTTTCTCGCTGTCGACTGGCTCGGTCCGGCGCATGAGGTGCAGACGTTCGGCCGCGTCGGCACGACGGGGGTGGATACGTTCGCGAGCGTGCACAGCCAGCACGATCACGGGGTGGCGCAGCTTTTCTGCGGGCTCGATTTCGAAGCGCGCGGCGATGCGCTGATCGCGGGTGCGCGCGGCAGCGTGACGATTCACGAGCGATGGTGGAACCCGGCCCGGGCGACAATCCGTTACGGCGATGGCCGCGTCGTCGAACTCGATGCGCCGTTCGAGGGCGGTGGCCTCAATTACGAGACGGCGCACTTCTGCGAGCTCGTTCGGGCGGGCGCGCTCGAAAGCCCCGTGATGACTCATGAGAAGTCGCTGCAGATGATCGCGATGATGGATGCGGCCCGGGCCACGCTCGGCGTGCGTTTCGCGGACGAATGAGCGAAGGCGTGAGCGCGGCATACAGCGGGCGCAGCGCAATGCGAAAGGGCTGTCCGCGTCCAGCGTGCTAGCATCACGCGAGCCGTGTGGTGGCCGCTGCACGGCGATGCGGCAGCCCCGGCATGACCGCCGAGCAGTCCGGAACGCCAGAAAAACCTTTGTTTGGAGCGGTTGCAGATGTTGAATATTTCGAAGCTGTGGCGCGAGCACAAGAACTTCGTCGCCTTCCTCTTCCTGATGGTGCTTTTTCGCAGTGCCGTAGCCGATTGGAACGTCGTGCCGACGGGCTCGATGTTGCCGACGATCCGCGAAGGCGATCGGATTTTCGTCGACAAGATCGCCTACGATCTGCGCGTGCCGTTCACGCATATCGCGCTCATGCGCCTGGGCGATCCGCAGCGCGGCGACATCGTGACGGTGGACTCCGCGGCCGCGCACGAACTGCTCGTCAAACGCGTGATCGGCGTGCCGGGCGATCAGGTTGCCCTGCGCGATAACGTGCTGTACGTGAACGGCGTAGCGGCGCATTACAGCCCCCTTGCGTCGGCACCGATGCGTGACGCGCCGTTTGCGGCCGGCCGTTATTTGACGGAGCGCTTCGACGGCGTGGCGCACACGGTCCGGCTCTCTCCCTACGCGCCGAGCCCGATGCGCTCGTTCGGGCCCGTTCTCGTGCCGCCCGGCGAGTATTTGATGCTCGGCGACAATCGCGACGACAGCGCAGACTCGCGCTACTTCGGCTTCTTCGCCCGCAACGAAGTGATGGGGCGCACGCGCCACGTGGCGTTTTCGCTCGACCCCGAGCGCAGCTACTTGCCGCGCTTGGACCGCTTCGGCGCGTCGCTCGATCCGTCAACGACAATCGTGGCGGGCGTGAAGTAACGGTCGCCGGTGCCGTCCGCCGTGTCCCGATGCCGTTCAGTGGCGGGTGGGCAGGGCGAGGCGGCGCTCATAGAAGTGCTGAACCCATTCGAGGATGTGGCACAGCACCCAATAGACTGCAGCCGCGGCCAGATAAAGCGGTAACGGCTGGTAGGTCGACGCGATCACCTCCTGCGCGCTGCGCAGGAGCTCGGTGACCGTAATCACCGAGACGAGCGACGTATCCTTGATGAGGCTGATGAGGCTGTTCGACAGGCTCGGCACGGCGATGCGCAGCGCTTGCGGGCCGATCACGTAGCGCAGCGTCTGGCGGCGCGACAGGCCGAGACTATACGCGGCAAGCCATTGGCCGTTGTGAATCCCGTTGATGGCCCCGCGCATGCTTTCCGACAAGTAGGCGGCCACGTTGGCCGACAGCGCGATAACGCCGGCCGGCGTGGGGTCGAGGGATAGCCCGATGCTCGGCAGTCCGTAATAGATGACGAAGATCTGGACGAGCAGCGGCGTGCCGCGCATGACGCTCACATAGGCGCGTGCAATCCAATTGAGCGGCTTCGCATGGCTGATCCCCATCAGCGCGAGCACGACGGCCGCGATGAGTCCGAAGAACATCGACAGCACGGCGAACTTGACCGTCAGAACGGCGCCCTGTGCAAGCACAGGCATGGATTCGGCTAGCAGGGCGGCAGTGCTCATTCGATTTTCTGGATCTTAAGTATTGCTAACGGGATCAGGCGCGCAGGCGAACGCGAGTGTGCGGTGTACCGCGCTCGCGCGCAAGGAAAGGCTTGCGGAACGCGCGCAACGCACATGATAAAGGATCAAACGAAAGGGGCGGCATCTCGCGATGCCGCCCCTCGTCGATACGCACCTTGCGGGTGCTCGTTACTTCGCAATCGGCTTGGTGACGTCGATGCCGAACCACTTGTCGGAAATCTTGGCGAACGTGCCGTCGGCTTCGAGTTGCGTCATCGCGTCGGAGATCGCCTTCGCGAACTTCGGATTGCCCTTCTTGAACGGGATCGCCGAGGGGTTGCCGTTGCCGACCGTTGCGCCCGTGCGCAGCGGCAACTGCGAATTCTTCAGCAGGTAGGCGAGCATGAGCCGGTCGTTCAGTGCCGCGTCGATCCGGCCTGCTGCGAGATCGCGCAGGTACTCGGGCGCACCGGGGTAGGTCCGCACGTCGATGCCGGCCACCGACTTGGCCATGTCCATGTAGTTCGTGCCGAGGCCTACGCCGAGCTTATGCCCCTTGAGGTCTTCGAGCGCATTGAACTGGCGGGTGTCGTCCTTGCGCTGGATCAGCTGTGCGGCCGAATACGTATAGGCCGGCGAGAAGTCGAGCGTTTCCTTGCGCTTGTCGGTCACACCGACTTGGTTGACGATGACGTCGAATTTGCCGGCCTGCAGGCCGGCGATGATGCCGCTCCACTCGGTGGTGACGAATTCGGGCTTCACGCCGAGCTTGGTCGCGACCGCCTTGGCGATGTCGACGTCGAAACCGACGAGATCGCCCGTCTTCGGGTCTTTCGCGTTGAACGGCGGGAAGGTCCCTTCGAGGCCGATGCGCAACGTACCGCGCGCCTTGACCTGATCGAGCAGATCCTCCGCGTGGGCGCTTGCCGCAATGCACGTCACGCCGATCAGGCCGGCCGTCAGGATCTTCTTCAGCGTCGCGAGTTTCATCGTGTTCCTCTCCTTACCCGCTATTTGGGCGTTGATGTGGTAACAATGATAGCGAAACGGCTATCAGGTCAGTAATACCGTTTGCTTATGTCGATATGCGGGCTTTGCGCTCGGCGGCGTCGCGGCGGGCGATCGCCTCGACGCATTCGCCGAGAAGCGCGGGCCCGCGATAGATGAAGCCCGTATAGACCTGCACGAGCGACGCGCCGGCCGCGAGCTTGGCCACCGCATCCTGCCCCGAACTGATACCGCCGACGCCGATGATCGCGACCGCGTCGCCGACTTCTGCCCGCAGCCTGGCGATGACGGCGTTCGATGCGTCGAAGACGGGCTTGCCCGACAGGCCGCCTGTTTCCTCAGCGTGCGGCATGCCTGCAACCGCTGTGCGCGAGAGCGTGGTGTTCGTGGCGATGACGCCTTCGATGCGATGACGCAGCAACGTATCGGCAATCGCCTTGATTTGTTCGTCGTCGAGGTCGGGCGCGATCTTCAGCGCGAGCGGCACGAGCTTGCCGTGCAGGTCGGCGAGCCGTTGTTGCTTGTCCTTGAGCGCACCGACGAGTGCATCGAGTTCGGACGCGCCTTGCAACTGGCGCAGATTCTTCGTGTTCGGCGAAGAGATGTTGATGGTGACGTAGCTGGCGAACGGATAGACGCGCTCGAGGCAGTAGAGATAGTCTTCCGCCGCGCGTTCGATCGGCGTGTCGGCGTTCTTGCCGATGTTCAGTCCGAGCGGGCCGCGATAGCGCGCCGATTGCACATTGCGCACGAACTGCTCGACGCCGCCGTTGTTGAATCCCATCCGGTTGATCAGCGCACCGGCCTCCGGCAGCCGGAAGATGCGGGGCCGCGGATTACCCGGCTGCGGGCGCGGCGTGACGGTGCCGACTTCGATGAAGCCGAAGCCGAGCGCAGCGAGCCCGTCGATACAGGCGCCGTCCTTGTCGAGGCCAGCGGCGAGTCCCACCGGGTTGCGGAAGGCGATACCCATGACCGTGCGCGGCAGATCGGGAACGTGAGGCGCCAGGAGGCGCGCAAGCCCTGTCCGGCCGGCGGCGCCGAGCGCGCGCAGCGTCATGTGATGGGCGTCTTCCGCATCCATGCGAAAGAGTCGGGCGCGCACGAGCGGGTAGAGGGAACTGAGCACGGATGGAATCGGCAAGAATGAAAACCCGCTATTTTAGCGGTTTGGCAGATGAGGGCGGATCTCGCGTGGCGCACCACGGCCGGGCAGGGGCGTTGTGCGCCTGCTGCCCTCAGCCGCCGAGCGGCTTGAGCGACGCCGGCGCCATGCCGCCGGTACCGGCGGCACCGCCGTCCGCATCGGGATCAAGCAGGCGCCAGTGACCATCGAGCAGCCCTTCGAGGGGATGGAAATTGGACTTATAGGCCATCTTTTCGCTTTCGCGGATCCAGTAGCCGAGATAGACGTACGGCAGCCCGAGGCTGCTTGCCTGCTCGATCTGCCAGAGGATGTTGTAAGTGCCGAAGCTCGTGTGCGGCGCGTCCGGCTCGAAGAACGTGTAGACCGACGACAGGCCATCGCCGAGGATGTCGATCATGCTGACCATACGCAGGATGCCCGGGCTTGCCGGTTCGAGTCCGGTCCCGGGCGCCGCCGGTTCGCGGAACTCCACGAGCCGCGAGTTGATTCGGCTGTGCAAGAGGAACTGCTCGTACTGATCGCGGCTGTCGCGGTCCATGCCGCCGCCGGCATGGCGAGCGGCTTGATAGCGCATGTAGAGCGCGTAATGCGATTCGTCGTAATGGAGCGGGGCGACCGACGCGATGAGATCGCCGTGGCGTTTGAGTGCGCGCCGTTGCGTGCGGTTCGGCCGGAACGCGGCTACGGGCACGCGCACCGGCACGCAGGCCCGGCAGCCCTCGCAATACGGACGGTAAGTGAACACACCTGAGCGGCGGAACCCGGTTTTCACGAGCTCCGTGTAGACGTCCGAGTTGATGAGGTGGCTGGGCGTGGCGACCTGCGAGCGCGCCACGCGCCCTTCGAGATAGCTGCAGGGGTAGGGGGCGGTTGCGTAAAACTGCAACGCGGAAAGCGGTGAAAGCGGCAGCTCATTCGGGTGAGTCATTGGCGGCTCTCAAGCATCGTCCCTGGTACGCGAGCCACGTTGCGTGGGCACGGGCTCGATCTTCTACGTCGCCTCGGGCTCGGGCTCAGCGCTCGCGCGCTTCGCTCCGATCGTGCGTTCAGGCAGCGGGTTCGGGCAGCAAGTCGAGCAGCGCCGACTTGTCGAACTGCCATGGAATCGACGTCGCGTCGACGGTGCTGCGCACATGTGCCAGAAACGTCTCGCGCGCGATTTCGCGGCCGCCGAGCGAGGCCAGATGCGACGTGTTCTGCTGGCAGTCTATCATTTCTATCCCGTATCGGCGCAGGTGTCCGACCAGCGTTGCGAGGGCGATTTTTGAGGCGTCGGTCACATTCGCAAACATTGATTCGCCGAAGAACATGCGGCCGAGCGAGACGCCGTAAAGCCCTCCTACTCGTTCGCCGTCCAGCCAGGTTTCGACGCTGTGCGCGTGGCCGGTTCGGTGCAGCGATGCGTAGGCGTCGATGATTTCTGCCGTGATCCACGTGCCGCGCTGTCCCGCGCGTGGGGCCTGTGCGCAGGCACGCATGACGCCGGCGAAATCGGCGTCGACCCGGATGTGCCAGCGCGGCTCGCGCAGGACGCGCCGCAGCGTTTTGCGCAGCGACGGAGAAACCTTGAATTCGGCGGGCCTAAGCACCATGCGCGGGTCCGGACTCCACCAGAGCACGGGCTGGCCGTCGGAATACCAGGGGAAAATGCCGCGCCGGTACGCGTCGGCCAGGCGCCACGGCAACAGATCCGCGCTGGCCGCGAGCAGTCCTGGCGCACCGCTTGTGGCGCCGAGCGCGTGCTCGACCGGGGGGAAGGGATCGTCAGGGCCTAGCCAGGGAACCATGCGTGCTTGCGGCCGGTTCAGCCTTCGCGCAGCGAGCGGAAGATATCGCCCGTGTGCAGGCCGTAGCTGCCCGCCGAGCGGTCGGCGAAAAAGAAGCGCAGCGTCTGGCCGATCGTGGGGAACGCAATGTCGTCCCAGGGAATTTCCGATTCGTCGAACAGCCGCACTTCGAGGCTTTCCTCGCCGGCTTCGACGTCGAGGTCGAGCAGGCGTGCGAGGTAGAACATGTGCACCTGGTGGACATGTGGGACGTTTAGCAGCGAGAACAGATGCTGAACCTCGACGCGCGCGCCGGCCTCTTCGAGCGTTTCCCGGGCTGCCGCCTCGGCCGTCGTTTCGCCCATTTCCATGAAGCCCGCCGGCAGGGTCCAGTAGCCGTAGCGCGGTTCGATCGCGCGGCGGCACAAGAGGATCTTGTCCTCCCATACGGGCACGGTGCCGACGACGTTGCGCGGATTCTGATAGTGGACGGTACCGCAGCTTTCGCAGACGAATCGCTCGCGGTTATCGCCGGGCGGAATGCGCACCGATACCGCGTGGCCGCAGACGGAACAAAATTTCATAGAAGGCGGGCGTCAACAGAGTGATGGGAGTGTATCACCGGCTGCTGCGCCGAACGCGCTGCGGTTTGGCGGGCAGGGCGGCCGTAGCCGGCCTCGGGGAGCGGGGAAGCGCAAGGCAGGCGCACGGCAGCCGGCCTTGCGGGAACGCGCGAGGCAGCGCGCGCCGGCGGGTCAGGAGAACAGCTTCATGGCCTGGATCAGCGTGTTCGAGACACCCCACACGAGCGGGATCAGGACGTACGCCCAGAACAGGACAAGTTGAATCGGGCGGGTCTGCGCTTGGGTCAGCGTTTGCGAAACGTTGGACATGGCGGCTCCTTATCCGTTGTTGCCGAGCTGCGCGTCGGACATGTGGTGGCGTGCGTCCACGCGGGACACGAGCAGGTTGCAGATGAAGCCGGCCACGAGGAGGACGGCCATGATATGCACCGTCATCGTGTACGCGTCGGCCTTGGCGACGCCGTGGGCGACTTCGTAGGCCCGGATATAGTTGACGAGCACCGGTCCGGCGACGCCGGCCGCTGCCCAGGCGGTCAGCAGTCGGCCGTGAATGCCGCCGACGAAGGCCGTACCGAACATGTCGGCGAGATAGGCCGGGACCGTCGCGAAGCCGCCGCCGTACATGGAGAGGATGACGCAATAGGCAAGCACGAACAGCGCGATGTTGCCGGCAGCTGCAAAGCCCGGTACGAGGTAGTACAGGACGGCACCGAGGGCGAAGAACACGAAATAGGTGTTTTTGCGGCCGAGCCAGTCCGACGACGAAGCCCAGACGAAGCGCCCGCCCATATTGAACAGCGAGAGCAGGCCGACGAAGCCTGCAGCGGCTGACGCGGTGACCGTGTTCTTGAAGCTCTCCTGAATCATGACCGATGCCTGGCCCAGGATCCCGATGCCGGCGGTGACGTTGAGGAACAGGACGAGCCAGATCAGGTAGAACTGGGGCGTCTTCAGCGCTTCGTCGATATGGACGTGGTTGCGCGTGATGAGCTTGTTCGTCGTTTCGGGCGGCGTCCAGCCGGCCGGCTTCCACTCAGGCGCCGGTACGCGGATCGTCAGGGCGCCGATCGTCATCGAGATGAAGTAGACGATGCCGAGGACGACGAACGTTTCGGCCACGCCGACGCTCGTTGCGCTCTTGAAGTGGTTCATCAGCGCGACCGAGAGCGGAGCGGCGATCATCGCGCCGCCGCCGAAGCCCATGATGGCCATGCCTGTCGCCATGCCGCGGCGGTCGGGGAACCAGCGGATCAGCGTCGAGACGGGCGACACATAGCCGAGCCCGAGGCCGATGCCCCCGAGGACGCCGTAGCCGAGATAGAGCAGGACGATCTGGTGCAGCGCAATGCCGATCGCGGACACGAGAAAGCCGCCACCGAAGCAGCAGGCCGCGGTGAACATCGTGCGGCGCGGGCCGACCTTCTCGAGCCACTTGCCGGCGAATGCTGCCGAGAGGCCCAGGAAGACGATGGCGATCGAGAAGATCCAGCCGAGCGTCGTGAGCGACCAATCGTCGGGGGCCGATTGGCCGATGCCGATCACTTTCGTGAGGGGGCCGTTGAAGACCGAGAACGCATAGGCCTGGCCGATGCACAGGTGGACCGCGAGCGCCGCGGGCGGCACCATCCAACGCGAAAATCCCGGTTTCGCGATCGTGGCTTCCTTGGAAAAGAATGGCGGTGGCCCGCCGCGCGTGATGGGGTCGGTCGTGATGCTCATGGATTGGTCTCCAGGTGTCGCGGTGTCGTTGCCCGGATGGGCGCGCTATTTATGCGTTATGAGTAACGGTTGCGCGCACAACGATAGGTGCGGCGAAGACGATTCGCAATAGGAAATGACAATGCATAAGGGAAAGGTCGGGGCGGTGCGGTGCTGCACCGCGACGTGCATGGCGCGCACGTCGAAGGTGACAAGCAAAACAAAAAAGCCCGGTTCAGAGACCGGGCTTTTTGTTTTGCTTGAGCAAATCCGTCGAGGACCAACGCTGTTTGGCGCTATCAGCGCCACCAAATGGACCGTACACGGCACGCATCTGACACGCGTCTGAAAAATTGGTTGCGGGGGTAGGATTTGAACCTACGACCTTCGGGTTATGAGCCCGACGA
>CBJMQH010000087.1:0-13554 GCA_966431825.1 uncultured Trinickia sp. | reverse complement strand
GGACACGTGGGCGTGATGCGCGCGTCGGCCGACACGCACGTCATCTCCGCCATCACGAGTGCCGCGCCGCCCAGCGCGCGGGCGCCCAGGTGCACGAGGTGGTAATCGCCCGGCACGCCGTCGACGGCCGAGTACTGCGCCATCGGCGAAACGACGACGCGATTCTTGAGCGTGAGGCCGCGCAAGCGGAACGGCGTGAACATCTGCGGCACGGGGCGCGCGGTGCGGGTGTCGGTGCCCGTGTGCGTGGTACCGGCACGGCTCGCGAGCCAGTCTTCGAAGCCGGCTACGTAGTGCGCGTCGCGTGCACGCAGGTTTTCGTGCGAGATCCGTTGCGAGCGCGTCAGCAGCGAGTACGCGAATTGTTCGGGTTCGAACGAGGCGTAACGTGCGACGTGCTCGAACCATTCGGTCGAATTGCGCGCGGCGTTCTGGATGCGCATGACGTCGATGCTGCGTACTTCGGCATAGTGGGCGAGGGCGGCGTCGAGGTCGCCCGGGTGTGCGTCGATGCTGTTGGCCAGTTCGATCGCATCTTCCAGGGCGAGCTTCGTGCCAGAGCCGATCGAGAAGTGCGCCGTGTGAGCGGCGTCGCCCATCAGCACGACAGGCGTCGTGCCGCCGGATGCGCGTGGCTTGTGGTGGACCCAGGTGCCGTTGATGACGCGCGGGAAGCGGATCCACTGTGCCGAGCCGCGCAGATGGGTGGCGTTCGAGATCAGCGGGTTGCCGTCGAGATACTTGGCGAAGAGTCGCTCGCAGAATGCGATGCCGTCTTCCTTGCTCATTTCGGCAAGGCCGGCCGCGCGCCAGACGGCTTCAGGCGCTTCGACGATGAACGTGGAAGTGTCTTCGTCGAAGCGGTAGGCGTGCGCCTGAAACCAGCCCCACTGCGTTTCTTCGAATGCGAACGTGAAGGCGTCGAAGCGCTTTTTCGTGCCGAGCCAGACGAAGCGGCAGTCGCGCAGATCGACGTCGGGTTGATAAGTTGCTGCGTACTTCTGACGAATGACGCTGTTGGCGCCGTCGCTCGCGATGATGAGGTCCGCGTCGTAGGCATCGTCGTCGGCCACGTTTGTTTCGAAGACGAGCTTGACGCCGAGTGCTTCGCAGCGTTCCTGCAGGATGTTGAGCAGCCGTTTGCGGCCGATGCCGCAGAAGCCGTGTCCGGACGAACGGATCGTTTTGCCGCGGAAATGGATGTCGATGTCGTCCCAGTGGTTGAACGCATCGAGGATCATGTCGGCGCTTGCGGCGTCTGCTTGGCGCAGATTGTCGACGGTTTGGTCGGAGAAGACGACGCCCCAGCCGAACGTGTCGTACGGACGGTTGCGCTCGACGACGGTCACGTCGTGGCTGGGGTTGCGCAGTTTCATCAAGAGGCCGAAGTAAAGCCCGGCCGGCCCACCCCCGATACAGACGATGCGCATGGTCGCTCCTCGCATGGTGATGGGAGAAATTTAGGTTTAAATAGTTTAGGTGTCAAGTAAATGGTGGATGGGGAGCCGTGTCTTTGGTCTGATGTGATCCGGTGTAATAAAGTCCGTCTTGGGAGAATAAAGTTCGTCTTAGTTTTTACGATTGCCCTGTTGTCGCTCTTCACCTGCGATGCGGTGAGCGCGCAGGATCAGCCGTCGCAGGAAGAAGAGACACTTCGCAACAACGGCGAGGACTGAGTTACAGGGGCAACTCCAGCCCGATCTCAGGTACATTTACCCTTCCGACCAATCCATCGCTCCGCCGCGCAACCATCCATGCAGGACTCCGCTGCCCCACTCGACCTGTCGGGTCTCGCTCAAAGCCTGTATGCCCAGGGAAGCGAAGAATCCATTCTCGCGCGCCTGATGGAACGGATTGCGCCGACCAACCGCTTCTGCGTGGACATTGGCGCGAGCGATGGCATGCGCAACAGCAACACCGCGTTGCTGCTGCGTGAAGGCGGATGGCAGGGGCTGCTGGTCGAAGGCAGCCGCTATCGTTACGACAAACTCAAGGCGAACTACGGCTGCGCCGACGGCGTCCAGCTTCGCCATGAACGCGTCCAGCCGGACACCGTGGACAGATTGCTTTCGGACGCAGGCGTGCCCGAAGCGTTCGATCTGCTTTCGATCGACATCGACGGCAACGATTACTGGGTCTGGCAGCGCCTGGAAGCTTTCCGGCCGCGCATCGTGGTCATCGAATACAACCCGTACTACGCGCCGCCCGAGCGCTGGGTCATGTGCTTTAACCCCGAGCACGAATGGGACGGCTCGACCTATTACGGAGCCAGCCTCGAATCGCTGCATCATCTCGCCAAACGCAAAGGCTACGAACTGGTGTGTTGCGACGACATGGGCAATAACGCCTTCTTCGTCCGCCGCGATCTGTATCCGCTCCTCGGCATCGCCTGCAACGATCCCTCGGTCCTGTTCCGCCCGGCGATGTACAAGCTGCGCTATGTCGGCCACAACACGTTTCTGAGCGGCCATCCGTATCGCTACGGCCCGGCCGAGCCGATCTGAATGGACCAGCCACTGCGCGCGCCCTTCGACGCCATCTGCGAGGCCTATGCGCTGAAGCAAAGCGGCCCCGCGCGCCGGATCAGCGAACGGGTCTGGCATTTGCCAACCGCAAGCGGCGACGTCGCCGTCAAGCTCTACACCGCCGGGCAGCACACGCGAGCGAACAAGGAAGCCACTGTACTCACGCATCTTGCGGCGCATGGCGACGCGCGCTTTCGCGTCCAGACCCTGCAACGTACCGCAGACGGCGCACCGGCATGGACCGGCTGCGACGCTCAGGCGATGCTCACGCGCTGGGAAGCCGGGCAATTTCGCACGTACGACACGTTCGCGCCCGCCGAGTGGCGCGCGCTCGGCGCGAGCCTCGCCGCCTTGCATCTGAGCCTCGACCGGCTGACGCTGCCGGCGCTCGACACGATTCGCGCACGCCTCATCACAATCGACGCAGACGACACGCGCCGCGACCTGCTCGACGCAATCGGGCACACGCCGCGGGACGGCGATGGCGCGCTACTACGCGTCTTTGTCGATGTATGCCTGCGCATGCTCGACACACACTACCCCGGCAGCATCGACGCTTTTCCCGCCGGCGACCCGCAGCATCCGATCCACAACGACTACAACCAGTTCAACTATCTGTTCGACGGCACCTTGCCGCCGATCATTCTCGACTGGGAAGCGGCAATCGGCGCACCGCGCGAATTCGAAGTGATACGTTGTCTTAATCATCTGCCGCTGGAAGCGCCGGACCTCGCCGCCGCGTTCGTGCAGGCCTATCTGCAAGTTCGGCCGCTGCATGCCGACCGGATCGTGTGGGCAGTCGACGCCGCCTGTCTGCAACACGCGCTCAAGCGCTGGGTAGTGCAAGGCTGGCTGAACGATGCGCCACGCTTCGCCGCGCATCTGCACGGCGCGATGAAGATGGCGTCGACGCTGCTCGGTGCGCGTGGCCGCCTGATCGATTTCTTTTCCCGTTGCCTGGACGCAGGAAGCCCATGAACCCGAACGCTCCCCTGAGCACGACGTCGTCCGATGGACGAACGCATTTCTTTCCGCCGCCCATGGACCGTCACTATCGCGTGTCCGCGGGGCGCGTCGAGACGAGATCGCTGGAAGCGCACATCGTCGATCACTGCAATCTGACCTGCGCCGAATGCTGTTCGCTGTCGCCGCTGCTGCCCGCGTGGTACGCCACACCCGGGTCGGTCGCCGACGATCTGCGCAAGGCCGTCAAGGTGCTGAGTCCCCGCGTCTTCAAACTGGTCGGCGGCGAGCCGCTGCTGCATCCGCAACTCGTCGACGTTATCCTGGGCGTCCGCGAGACGGGTATCGCGCCGGTGATTTCCATCACGACGAATGGCCTGAAACTCGGCGACATGACGGACGATTTCTGGCAAGCGGTCGATGCGCTGACGATCTCGCGCTATCCGAAGCCGTCACTCGCGCCGGCTTTGATCGAGCATATCGAAGCCCAGGCGGCGCGCTTCAACGTGCGTCTGAACTGGAAGGCACAGGACGCGTTCTCGAGCATGACCCGCGCGCAGCCATGCGACGACCTCGCCGAGGCGCAGCGCATCTATCGCGACTGCTGGATTCGCGAACGATGTCACATGATCCGTGATGGCATGTTTTATACCTGCACGCGCCCGGCGCATTTTCAGACCTTGTACCAGGGCGAGCGCGACTTCCGCTCCGACGGCCTGCCGCTGCGAGACGACGCCGGCATGCTCGACGCACTGCTGGTCTATCTGCAACGCGAAGCGCCGCTCGAAGCCTGTCTGCATTGCTACGGCGGCAGTGCGCCACAGGCGCCTCACCGCATCATGCGGCGCATCGAAGTGGACACCTTGAAGGCGCGCTATCCATGATCGTCGGCACGCGAGATCTCTTCGGCTTCCAGCGCCTCCTCTATCATCCGCGCAGCGGCACCTGGGCGCCCAGCATCCGGCAAGTGCTCCTGGCATCGGGACAGGAAGCAGGCGAACCCGACGTGGCCGCTATCGCCGGCTATCTGAGCGGCGAGCGCCCCGTCGCACACACGGTGTTGCGCGACGTGCTGGCCGTTCCGCCAGGCCATGCGCTGACCCAGTCGCCGCTAGGCCTCGACGTGTGCGACGCACCCAGCCAGCCGTTCCACAGCGATCTGGAGACCGTGCTGCGCGATTCGTTGCAACGTGCGCTCGAAAGCGGCAAACGTGTCGCGCTCGCCCTGAGCGGGGGGCTGGACTCCGCGCTCCTGCTCGCTCTGCTGCGCGAGCTCGGCGCGCAGCAGCACGTGAGGTCGTACATTCTGGCAACCGGCATGCCCGACTATTGCGAGGGGGATGCCGCGCTCGAACTGGCCACGCAGATGCAGGCCAACGTGAAGATGGTGCGAGTGAGCGAAGCCGACTTCGTGGCGGCGCTGCCCAGGGCGACGCACATTGTCGAGGAACCCATGTTCAACCTGCACCCGGTCGCGAAGCTGCTGCTGGCCGAAGCGATGGCCGAAGACGGCGTCGAACTTGCCGTTACCGGCGATGGCGCGGACCAGGTGCTGCGCCGCGACCAGTCCGCCAACTATCTACCGCTATGCAATGCGTTGTTCGGGGCAGCCTCGGTTAGCCTGTGTCCGCCGTTCGTCGACCCGAATGTCGTCGCGCATCTGACCAGCATCCCGCCCGATCCGCACAAGCAGTGTCTGCGCGAACTCGGCGCACGCCTGCACCTGCCCGGGCGGCTGGTGCATGGTCCGAAGCGAGGCCGGCTGGCGCCGGCGATGGACCTCGGCGAGTGGCTCGAACGCGAGCGCATCTGCGCGCTGGCCGCATCGCTCGGGCTGCCCGCTCCTACGCTCGAAGCCGACACCGAACGTGTGCTGTGGACAACCTTGACACTCACCCTGGACCACCTGGGCGCGGCCACGCGCCTGCTGTAAAACGACCATGAAACGTATCCTGTTCTGCGTGGTGCCCGAAAAGGGACACGTCAACCCCTGCATCGGCCCCGCACAGCATTTGCAGGCGGCGGACTGCGAAGTCGCGTTCTATGCACCCGCCGACATCAGCGCGCAACTCGACGCCGCGGGCGCGTTTGCTTTTCTCGGACCACGCGATACGCCCGAGCGCCACGATCTGTCGCGTGGGGCGAGTTTCGCCGCGAACATTCGCGACTCCGCCTGGCTGCGGCGCTGGATACACACGCTGCTGATCGAGCAGACGCCCGCGCAGGTGGACGGACTGCGAGCGATCTTGCGGCAGTGGCGGCCTGACGTGGTGGTGATCGATCCGCTGCTTTACGCATCGGCTATCGCTGCGGAACTGGAGGGCTTGCCGTGGGTCGCGATGTCGAACTCGCTGAATCCGGTGCTGCCGGATTCGCTCGACTCGGAACTGCTCGGCACGGTGCGATGGCTTGCGCCGGAACGTGACCGCCTGTTCGCAGGCTATGGAATCGCAGCGCGTTTTCGCGGCTGCGACGTGCTCTCGCCGCACCTGACGCTCGCCTTCACCACGGAGGATCTCGTCGGCGAGCCACCGCAAGGTGTCGAGCTGGTCGGTCCCGCGCTGCCGGCCGGCCCGCGCGGTGACGAGCGGCCTTTTCCGTGGGAACGCCTCGACGTGTCCCGTCCGCTCGTCTATATGTCGCTGGGCAGCCAGTTGTACTACCAGCCGGATCTGTTTGCGAAAGTCATCGAGGCGACGCGCGCCACCTCCGCGCAACTCGTGCTGTCCGTCGGCGAACTGGTCGACACCGACCGGCTGCCGGCCGCGGACGAGTGGGTCGTCGCCGTACGCTACGCGCCGCAACTGGCCCTGCTGCGGCGCTCGCAGGCGTTCATCAACCACGGCGGCGCCAACTCGGTGATGGAAGCGCTGGCTTGCGGCGTCCCCATGCTGCTGTCGCCGTTTTGCAACGACCAGTTCCATTCGGCGTGGTTCGTCGAACGGGCCGGCGCGGGACGCCGTCTGGATCTGGAGCAGGCAACGGTGCAGGACATCGCCGCCGCGCTCGGCGATCTGCTGCGCCCGGGTCCGTTGCGCGAGCAAGCCGCGCGGATCGCCGCGAGTTACCGGCGCGACGGATCGGCGCACGCTGCACGCCGGATCATCGAACTCGCTTCAGGAAGCCGCCCGGCGACAGCGTCATGAGCACGCGGTCCTCAATATCGCCGTCGACTTCGAGGCGCGTGTCGCGAGCGAGGAAAGCCTGCACGGCGGTGGCGGGGTTGTTGCCCCTTCCGTAAGCCTTGCCATGAAACATCCGTTCCGGCAGGTATTCCATGATGGTGTCCATGACGATCACGTAACTGCCTGGCGTCGCGAGTCCCGCGTAGCATTCCAGCTCGCGCAGGACGTGCTCGTGCGTATGCGTGAGGTCGAGGATCACCATGACGGAGGCGCAGCCGTCGATCTGTTCGCGGACCGACGCCAGCGTCACGGCCGAGCACGATTCGCCTTCGATCAGCACCATGCGATGCGCCAGCCGGCTCGATTGCAGACGCGTTTTGACCTCGTCGCGCAGACGCGGCTCGATGGCGATGACGCGGCCTTCGTTGCCTGTCAGTTCCAGCATCGATGCGGAGAACACCACGCCGCCCCCCGCCGCAACACCCGTTTGCACGATACAGTCGGGGCGTTCGCGCCAGATCAGTTCCTGGATCGCGAGCATGTCTCCCGGCAGATGAAAGAAGCGCTCACCCAGCCAGCGCGTATGAAACAGATGGTCGAACTCGGCTGCTCGCGTCAGCCATTCGATATTGATGTCCCGCATACGGGACGAAATTCGCTCAGACATGATCGATGCAACGATGAATGACGTGGAAAGACTCGAACTGCTGCTGATGAAGCACTGGGACATGCGGCCGACGCGGGTTCAGGCGCTATCGACAGGCCATACTAACAAAACGTATCGCATCGACTGCGGCTCGCGCGCTGCCGTGCTGCGTGTGTCATGGCCCGGCAAATCCGCCGGGCAGGTCCGGCGCGAAGCGTCGATCCTGGAGCGTCTCGGCTCGTCGCCGCAACTGCCCGCGCTACCGCGATTGCAGGCGACCGTGAACGCACAGCCGTACGCACAAGCCGATGATGGTAGCTGGCTGCACCTGTTCGAGCATATCGACGGCACGCCCGGTCTGCCTGACGAGGCGGAGCCAGCCATCGTCGACGCGATGCATACGCTCGCCCGTCTGCATGCGGCGATGGCGACGATGGACGCGAGCGTGTCCGATCCGCTCGCGTGGCTCAACGAGCGCTACGCACGGGTTTCGGTACGGCCGGTGCCGCCGTTGCCCACCATCCTTCTGGCGCACTACGATGGGCTGCTGCGGCGTATCGGCATGCATCTGACGGCGGCAGCGAAATGGATTCGCGGACCGGTGCGCTGGCTGCACGGCGACTATCACGGCGGCAACCTGCTGTTCGCCAGTGGAGCGGTGACGGGCGTGCTGGACTTCGACGACGTCGGGCAAGGCGCGCAGTGGCTGGAGGCCGCCTTTGCACTATTCGCACTCTCGCGCGACGTCACCGATGAAGACCGTTTTACTTTCGACGTCCGGCTTTGGGACGCTGGCCTGCGTGCCTACGCCGCGCTGCTGCCTGACGACGCCGTCGCGGACCTGATGCATTTGCAACGCGACGCGCTCGTGAACCTGTTCTGTGCGGACCAATCGTTGATTCATCTGGAAGCCGCCCAGCGCGGTCTATGGACGCCAGGACCGGGTATGGGCTTCCTGAGCTGCTGGCGACAGTTACTGACCAGTACACCGCCTGATCGCTAGCGGGCCGGTCTGCCAGCCCGGATCGCTGAGCAGCAGCCGTACGGCCTCGACGGTCGCGGGTCGCGCTTCCGCGAAGCGCGAGCTATCGTGCAGACAGAACAGGACATCCTGCCCGCGCGACGTCCCGTCCGCGATATGCTGGCGCATGCTCTGCGCGAGCGCATGGGGCGACGGCGGCGGCCGACACCAGTCGTCGAGAATGGCCGTCCATCCCGTGTGGCTGCGCTTCAGGCGCGCGAGCACGCCACTGCGCACATCCTGTGGTTCCAGACCATAAGGAAGCCGTAACGGAATCGAAGCCGGTGCCGGCACGTCAGCGAGCCGATAGGCCTCGCGGATCAGTGCATCGGTTCGTTCGATTTCATCGCTCAACGCTGCATCAGACAACGTGCCCGACCGGGCGTGCGAGTAGGTGTGATTGCCCAGCACGTGTCCTTCGCGGATGGCCTGGGTTGCAACGTCTATCGCTTGCGCCAGATTGTGCCCAAGCACAAAAAATGTAGCCTGACACGACGCGGCGCGCAATACGTTCAGCAGTTCAGGCGTCGACGGTCCGGGACCGTCGTCAAAACTGAGTCGAGTTGATATGTACACGTTGGCATGGCCGCGTTATGGGCATTATTTCAAGGTCTCCACAAGGCTCGTCTCACGGCATGCTCACGCCGTGAATCCGCGACCAGTGTGCCAGCGCGCAGGTCCGAAACATCACGGCGCGCTCATGTTCGTTGAGCGGGGACGGATCGGCGCAACGGCGCTGAAGCCGGGGCACATCGAGCAAACCGGCAATGCGCCCGGCATCCGTGGCCAGTATCTCCAGCACGTGCTGGCGCAACAGCTCGCCATTGCCTTGATCCTTGGGTAAGGCCGATTTTCTGCGCAAGCGCACGGCTTCAGGCAATGCGCCGCGCGAGGCTTCGCGTAACATGGCTTTTTCCACGCCATCGCGTAAAGCCAGCTCCGGAGGAATGGTGGCGGCCAGGTCCAGCACTTCGGTATCGCTGAACGGCACGCGCGCTTCCAGCCCGTGTGCCATGCAATGGATATCGCCGTTATGCAGCAGCCGCTGCAACCAGCGATGACGGACCAGCCATTGCGTGGCGCGCAGACGTCCGGCGGGCGTATCCCAATCGTGTCCGGCTGCGATGGCCAGTTTGCGATAGACATTGCCGTAGTGTTGTAACGGTTGTTCCAACAGGCCGCGACGCAGATACGGATCGGCAGTCAAGCGCTGCAGGATATGGGTGGGATCGCTGATAGCGTGCGGGTCAAGCAGAAAGTGATAGCCATAATGCGTTTCATCGGCCGCATCGCCTACCATCACCGCCTTGAGACGCGTGCTTGCGGCACGTGCCAGATGATGTTGCGCCAGCTCCTGCTCCCATGCCGGCAGGGCATCGTTTTGCGCAGCCAATCGCGACAGGTCGTGAGCCAGTGCGGAACGCGCAGGCGTTACATCTTCGCGTGGCAGGCCCAATTTCGACGCAGCGTGTTCGGCAAAAGGTTGATCGTCGGAAGCCACGATTAGCGAACGCGCGTAGTCGTAGCGATCATGACCTTCGAAGCGAATGGTTAAGCAGGGCGGCGTCGCACCTGCCGCGCGTGCCAGGCCGCCGATAAGCGTGGAATCAAGGCCGCCGCTGAAGAACAGGCCGACAGGCACATCGGCGATCAGGCTGCGCCGGACGGCCGCGGCCAGCCGGTCGCGCAGTGCGCGAGCGATATCGTCGGCCGTCGCGGCCAGATTTTCGGTTATCTCGGGTGACCAGCGTGACAGCCGCAAGCCATGGCGATCCAGGCGTAGCAGATGCCCGGGTGGCAGGTAGGCCATGCCATCGAACATCGGCTGCGCTACACCGCTGAAGAACGGTGCCACCAGGTATTCCAGCAGGGCTTCAATATTCGCGCGCGGCGCTTGCATCGCCGGCAGCAATCCTTTCGCCTCGGAGGCGAACAGGAATTCGCCGCCTTGCTGCAAGTAAACGAACGGTTTGACGCCCAGCCGGTCGCGTGCGGCAAAAGCTTGCTGTCGATGTGTGTCCCAGACCAGGAACGCAAACATGCCGTTGAAGCGGCGCAGGCATGCCTCTCCCCATACCGCATAGGCGGCAAGTACCACTTCAGTATCGGTGTTGGTGCGGAACGGCCAGTACGCGGCCAGATCGCGGCGCAGTTCTGCGTAGTTATAGATCTCGCCGTTGTAGACCAGCACGTAACGATTGTCGGCGCTGCACATCGGCTGCGCGCCGTGCTCGGCATCGAGTATGGCCAGGCGGTTATGGGCGAGCACGGCGTAGTGGTCATGCCACAAACCCTGGTCATCCGGGCCGCGATGCCGTTGCCGCTCGCGCATGGCGAGCACGCGCTCGACCTGCGCCGGTGCGTGCCCGTCATGACGGATCAGTCCAGCCAGCCCGCACATCAGACGGTCACACCCAGGTGGTCGAGGGCGAGTAACAACGTGGTCCACAGCAGACGTTTGGCATCCTCGTTCAAGCCCAGCCCCGGCCGTTGTAGTCTGTAGGAGGGTGCGCAGTGCGTGTCTGAGCCAGCAGCGACACCGGCGGCGCTGGTCGGCTGCGCTTCGGGCCTTGCACTAATTGCGCGCGCAGGTGCAGCGTGTCGGTCGGCTCGCGCAGGCACTCCCTGGTCGTGTCGAGCGGCAGGCATCAAGAGATGCGCGATCACGGTTGGATCGATACGCGGCATACACAACGGGTTCGATCCGACCAAAATTGGATTCGTGCCACTACGTCTCGTGGAATTTCGGCTCGATCCTTCTTTGGTCGCTTCGTGATGACCGTGGTGCTCATATTGTTGGATGCCATTTATGGTTGGTGCTCTATGGTTCGGGCGCAATAACGCTCATTGATTCGTGCGGAGCGGCGCTTGCCGCGCCCACGCTAATGTACATCGGCGAGAAATGCGGCTGGAGTCCTTTTGCCAAACTCAGAAAGTATAGACAGAGTCAGTGACCGCTTTGACGCGCGTTGGAGCCGCCCCCAACTAAGCGGCTTGCCGGGGTCACCAGCGTTTGAGGCCCGTCGGCCGGCGAGCGCACTCCCGCTTGCCTCGATGTGATCACGGGCGTAACATGGCCGTGTGAATTAACATGGCCGTGGGATCTACTATGGCCAACTGAAACGGCATGACCAAGTGATATGAGCGACCTACACTTCGCAGCCGGAGCCAGCGACCGCCTCGCACGCGACTCCGTGCATTCGCTTTTCCAAAGCCAAGGCTGGGAAGTCCTTGAGAAGGGCGAAGATGGCAAGGGTGCGGATTTCATTTTGACGAGCCCGCGCGGCCAGATGTATCACGTTGTATTGAAGGCGCTGACCGAAGGCCGTGCGGACCGCGCGATCCCGCTATTCTCGCAGGCGTTGCTGGAGTCGCGCGCGCGCGCGAACGCACGGCAAGATCGCTCACGCCCGGCTTTCGTCCTCTGGGTGGGAATCGCATCGCCAGCGCTTATCAAAAAGCTGGTGAGCTTTCACAGCGAGTACGGGAACGGTGAGCCGCTGGCCATCCTCTCCGACGTGCCTCTATACGCCGACTTTCCGGAGCTGCAGGCCGATGAGCAGCCGGTGACCGGGCGGCGCAGCAGCCACTCGGTACCACCGACGCTCGTATTCTCCGACCTCGCCCAATGGATGCTCAAGCTCCTGCTTGCAGCCGACATCAAGCGCGAGAACCTGATCAACGCCCCGGAGAAGAAATACATGACGGCGAGCGAGCTTGCACGCGAAGCTGGCGTTGCGGTCATGACCGCTACTCGGCTGATCAACGCCCTGAAAGAAGAGGGCATGGTCGAGTTCGCGCCCCATCTGCGCATCGTCCAGCGACGCAAGCTTGCACATCGTTGGAAGGCCGCGTATGTGAAACCGGCCGTCAGCGTGCCGATGAAATTCCTCGTGGGAGGTCTTCCCGAGGAGCAGCAGTTACGAAAGACGCTCAAGCGCGAAAACGGCGCGACGCTCGGACAGTTCGCGGCGGCCCACGCTCTGGGCGTAGGGCACGTTCGCGGCGCGATAACGACCCTGTGGGTGCCCAATCTGGCAGCAGCCGAAGGTTGGCGGGGCTTGAAACGTGCGCGTGAGGGCGAACGGCCGGATGTGATCTTGAAGCGGCACCCGTACCCTCAATCGCTGCTCCGCGGGCGCGTCATGTGTGACGGAGTCTGGGTGACCGACATCATCCAGACATGGCTTGACGTTTCCGCCGACCCGACGCGCGGTGCCGAGCAGGCTGCCGAGCTAGAGCACGGCGTTTTGGCAAAAGTAGTAGGAGAGACTGTATGAGCGGCCTCGCGGAATTCAGCAGACTTGCGATAACCTGAACCGCCCCGGGAATCGTGGAGGCTGGTTGGTTTAGGTTGATGCCAGCACCGCGACTGCGTTACGGAGTTGCCGGTAGTAGCCGGTGCTGGCTGCGGCCACCTTCGGTCGCGTTGGTCACCCGCTCGGGGGTTAAAGGCCCAGAATAATCTGTCGTTAACTTCGGTGCGATGCGACGTACTGGTGAACATTCAGACTCCGCGATCGCTCCTGCAGCCGCACGGTTGCCGCCATTACAATTTGAAAGAGAGAAACACCCAATGCAGTTCAAACGTACTTTCATCGCGCTGTCGTTTGCATCACTCCTCGTTATGGCCGGTTGCGCGTCCGTGCCGATGGGGGATCCACAGCGCGATGCCGCGCTGAAGACGTTCAATCCGCCGCAGGACAAAGCAGCGGTTTACGTGTATCGCAACGAGAGCATTGGCGCGGCCGTCAAGATGGACGTCTCCCTCGATGGCAAGCCGATCGGTAAGACGGCTGCGAAGACCTATCTCTATGAAGAAGTCGCACCGGGCCATCATCAGTTGCTCTCTGAGGCCGAGAACAACTCCACGCTCGACTTCGATGTGGTTGCCGGTAAGGCGTATTACGTCTGGCAGGAGGTCAAGATGGGCGTCATGTATGCGCGCAACAAACTCCAACTTGTCGATGAGCAAACCGGAAAGGCTGGAGTGAAGGAGTCGAAGCTGACCGTGCCGGCGACGGCTACGAAGTAAAAGCGCCAGCTTTTTCCCGGCTATCCGAGCATACAGTGCGACTCTTCCCTGGTCTGCGAAACTGGTCGAGCCGTCACCCGAGTTCCCGCCTCTTCGCGGGAACTCGCATTTCCTGCCCATGCGTCGCTGGAATGGCAGTTTTTCGCCTCAAGCACCAAGGCGAGGACCATCCCCGGCGCATCCGGCTAGACCGCAGCACCCGGCTGGAACCCGGCGTCGATCTCGACTCGTGACAGGTG
>CBJMQH010000086.1:0-13576 GCA_966431825.1 uncultured Trinickia sp. | reverse complement strand
GATTTTCGCCACCCGAACCATCGCGCGGCAACACGACTTGCTGCGCCGCGCGGCGCAGCTGGTCGATCAGGGCCGCCTCAAGCATACGATGGCCCGACGCATTGACGGCATCAACGCCGCGGGTCTCATCGAAGCGCATGCGCTTGTCGAGGCGGGCAACATGATGGGCAAGGTCGTCGTCGCCAACCGCTAATCGCTTTTGAGAAGGAGCATCATCATGACATCGCCAATCATCAGCACGGCTACGATCAGCCTGGAAGCCGCGCAAGCATTGCTCGCGCAAGCGCGCCGCGCATGCGCCGCGCGCGGGTTCGCCGCGACGATCGCAATTTCCGATGCAGGCGGCCACCTGCGCGCTTTCGAACGTGCGGATTCCGCCCCGTTCCTGACGGTGGACGTCGCCATCGACAAGGCATGGACCGCCGCGTCGTTCGGCATGTCCACGCACCAATGGAATCAGTACATGGCCGAGCCCGCCGTGGCGCCGCTGGCGCAACATCCGCGGTTGATGCCGGTTGGCGGCGGCGTGCCGATTTTCTACGAAGGGCGGCTTGTCGGAGGTATTGGGATTTCTGGGGGGACGTCAGCTCAGGACCATGAGGCTGCTGAGGAAGCGCTGCGGGAAGCCGGGTTTTTACAGTGAGTGTCGGCTGACGGTGGGGTCTGCCGCAGTTGCACTCGCTGGCCGGCCGACCCTCTCCTACGACCACGAGCGTATCAACTCAAATTGAAAGGGCCGAGTCCCGCGCAATGCGGGACCCAGCCCTTGGCCGCTCAGATTCTTAAACTGTCCAACGTTGCTCAGTGCAGTTCACAACTTGTGCTGGCTTTTGAATGGCAACGAAGGGCCGATAGTATCTATCGCGAGCCGGGCGAGCTGACTTGCCAAGCAAGCACGGGGTGCGTCGCGCCGGCCGGCATGGCCCAGACGCCGTTCGAGCCGAAGTCATAGCCACGCGACCGAAAAATAAGGATCAAGCAGTTCGAATGCGGACACCCGCCCCGCCAACATCAGCGCATACGACGCTTGCCCCGGCCTGAAGACGAGGCCCGGCCCGCTGTAACACGTCGTTGCGCTTGCCACCCAGGATGCACGATGGGCGCTTGCACGCCCGTGGCGCGCGGCAGGTTCTCCACCAGCGTGTCGATGGTCAGGCGCACACGCAGCGGCATGTAGTCGGTTGCCGGCCAAATGGCATGTGTGTCCATCGAGGCGGCCGGGCGTTCCTCCCACAGCACCGTCAGCGCTCCCGCCCGAATCCGGTCGCACACCAGCCAATGCGGCAGCCACGCGATGCCCATGCCGGCCACCGCCGCGTCGGCCGTCACCTCCAGATCGTCGAACCGCAGGCGCGACGCAAGCCGGACTTCGGTCAGCCGGCCATCGGTATCGGGCAGCAACCAAGGATACGGATGGCCCGTGCGCCAGTGAATCAATACGTCATGCGTGGCCAAGGCTTCAATCGTATCCGGTTCCCCATGCGCCTCGATGTATGCGGGTGCGGCGCACAAGACTTTCAGCTGGGTGGCGAGCGGGCGGGCACACAGCCCGGTGGCCTCGTCCAGCGCGCCGTTGCGAATGCCCAGATCGAAACCCTCCGCAATCATGTCGACAGGCCTGTCGCTGAGGCTCAGTTCGAGCTCGAGCTTGGGATGTTGGCGGGCGAACTCCAGCAGGATCGGCGCAACGCAATAGCGGCCGAACAGCACCGGCATCGTCACCCGCAGCCGTCCGGCCACTTCCTGCTTACCCGAGTCGAGCAGGGATTCCGCCGCGCGCAGTTCCTCGATCGCGCGCAGGCAACGCTCGTAGTAGATCTGCCCGTCCTCCGTCAGGTTCTGGGTGCGTGTCGTGCGGTGGAAAAGCCGCACGCCGAGGCGCGTTTCCAGCCGTGCAATCGCTTTGCCCACAGCAGAGCGTGAGAGCGCAAGCCGTTCGGCAGCACGCGCAAAGCCGCCGGCCTCCACCGCTTCCACGAAGACGGCAACGCCATCCAGCCGGCCGCGCATGTCGGATTTCATGAGCCCACTCCCCGTTCAAGAATTGCATGCGTGCTCTTGACATACATGTTCCAAACATAACCGACGAAAGCGCTTTCTTGGTAGCGGCCAGTTCTACAAAGACGGGAAAAACCGTCGCCACCAGCGCATGCGCTTCAACAGTAGCATCGTCTCTATCCCGAAGCGTGGCGCTTGCCGGGACCTCTTTATCTCTCGTGCTCTCCCTGGAACGATATCCCGATGCAGATTTCTATCGTCTATGACAGCGGCTATGGCCACACCGCGCGGCAAGCCCACAGCGTGGCAGACGGCGCACGCCGTATCGCTGGCGCCCAAGCACAGTTGATCCCCGTCACGGGAAACCCCGTCCCCTGGGACGCGCTCGAAGCCAGCGACGCGATCATCTTTGGCGCCCCTACCTACAACGGTGCTCCCAGCGCGCGCTTCAAACTGTTTTGTGAAGACTCGACCAAGCGCGCCTGGGTCGATATGAAGTGGCGCAACAAGGTCGCAGCCGGCTTCACCAATTCAGGCGCGCAGAACGGCGACAAGCTGCATTCGCTTATCTCGATGGCGCTGTTTGCCGCGCAGCACGGCATGTTGTGGGTGGGGCTCGACCTGAAGCCGGGCAACGACAGCAGCAGCGGCACGGTACATGACCTCAACCGCCTGGGTAGTTGGCTCGGCGCAATGGCGCAATCCAATGGCGACCAGGGTCCGGACGACACCCCCATCCAGAGCGATCTCGACACCGCCGCCTACCTTGGGCAGCGCGTGGCCGAGACGCTGCGCCGGCTGCAGCCGGCTTGATGCTCCGCCTTATCTGCCACAGGACCCTCTTCCATGAAATTCCTCTGCCTCGACATTCCACAGCACGGTGCCACCTTGGAGCAATACCAGCCGCACATGCATGACGAAACCCGTCATGCATGGCAGCTCTATACCGGCGGTATCGTGCGCGACTTCTATTTCCGTCAGGACCGCCCCGGCGTCGCCCTGATCGCCGAGGCCGACTCGGTGGAAGCCGCACGCGCAGCGCTGAACGAATTTCCGCTCGCCAAGGCCGGCCTGATCGGCTGGGACGTGATTCCGCTCGGCCCCTTCACAGGCTGGAGACTGCTCTTCGCACCGGACAACCCCTGACGTTTCCTTCGGAGTCCCCATGAACGTTTCAGGCTACGCCGCATCATCGGCCACCAGCGGTCTCGCGCCCTTCACTTTCGAGCGGCGAGCGCCCCACACGGATGATGTTGTCATCGACATCCTGTTCTGCGGGGTGTGCCACACGGATCTGCATCTGGCGCGCAATCACGGCGGCTTCACAACGTATCCCATCGTGCCGGGCCACGAGATTATCGGCAGGGTCCGGCAGGTAGGTAGCGAGGTGAGCCGATTCAAGGCGGGCGACATGGTTGGCGTCGGCTGCATGGTCGATTCGTGCCAGCATTGCCAGCCTTGCCTCAAGGGCTGGGAGCAGGATTGTGCCGAAGGCCCCACCTTCACCTACAACGGCGTGGACCGGCATGACGGCTCCGTGACGTACGGCGGCTATTCGGATTCGATCGTCGTCCGAGACAAATTTGTGCTGTCAGTTCCGGATGGGCTAGACCCCGCCGGCGCGGCGCCACTGCTGTGCGCGGGCATCACCACGTGGTCGCCGCTGCATCGCTGGAATGTGGGCCCGGGTAGCACGGTCGCGGTGATCGGCCTGGGCGGGCTCGGGCACATGGCGTTGAAGCTGGCGAAGGCGCTGGGCGCCGATGTGTCGCTGTTCACGCGCTCGCCCGGCAAGGAGGACGATGCCTTCCGGCTTGGCGCCGATCATGTTGTGCTGTCGAACGATCCGGCGCAGATGGCGGCCGTCGCGAACCAGTTCGACGTGATCATCGACACGGTGCCCTACGACCACGACGTCAACCCTTATATGCCGACGTTGGCCCTCGAAGGCGTGCTGGTGCTAGTGGGCTACCTGGGCCCGCTCGGCGCACCGGTAAATGCAGCGGGTGTGGTGCGTGGACGCCGAGCCATTTCCGGCTCCTTCATTGGCGGCGTGCCGGAAACCCAGCAGATGCTCGACTTCTGCGGGCAGCACGGCATCGTCGCCGACGTTGAAGTCATTGCCATCGAACAGATAGACGAAGCGTACGAGCGCCTGGTGAAGAGCGACGTGAAGTATCGCTTCGTCATCGATATGGCCTCGCTCAAACAACCAGGAGCCTCTGCATGAGCGCAACCGTCAAGCCTGTGCTGTGCGTTGTCACAAGCCACCCGGTCCGCGGCGATAGCGGTGAGCCCACCGGCTTTGCCATGGTTGAGCTCACGCATCCGCTGGCTGTCTTTCGCGAGGCCGGCATTCCGACCGAGATCGCATCGATCCGCGGCGGACACCCGCCTATCGACTTCTTCGATCTGAGCGATCCGATCAACGATCGCTTCTGGCATGACGCAACGTTCCGGGAGGCACTTGCGCGTTCGCGCGTGCTCGGCGAGGTGGACCCATCGCAGTACTCTGCCGTGTTCTTTGCAGGCGGCCACGGCACCATGTGGGACTTTGCCGACAGTCCCACTGTGCAGCGCGTGATTCGTACCATCTATGAAGCCGGCGGCATCGTCTCGGCCGTCTGTCATGGCCCGGCTGCATTGGTCAATGCCACGCTGTCGGATGGCAGCCATCTCGTTGCCGGCAAGAAGGTCGCCGCCTTCACCGACGAGGAAGAGGCCGAGGTCAAGTACACCAACGTCGTGCCCTACCTTCTGGCAACGACACTCACGCAGCGTGGCGCGCTGCACCAGCCTGCGCCCAACTGGACGGCCAACGTGGTGGTGGATGGTCGCCTGATAACCGGCCAGAACCCGGCTTCGGCACACGGCGTGGGCGAAGCGGTGGTCAAGCAACTCACGGCAACGGCCTGACATGAAGATCATCGCCATCGAAGAACATGTGTTGCCGGAAGCCGTTCGGCAGGCGTGGAATACGCTTCCCGGCGGGGACGATGGCACGCTCGCCCTGAATGCCGGCCAGCTTGGCGAACGGCTGGCCGACCTGGCCGAGCAGCGGTTGGCGCTGATGGACGAAACCGGCGTCGACGTACAAGTGCTCTCGCTCACCACACCAGGGCTGAACAACCTCGGGCATCACGGCATCGACCTGGCACGACGCGTGAACGACCTGCTGGCCGAGACGGCTGCGGCCAACCCGTCGCGCTTTCAGGTGCTGGCCGTCTTGCCCTTTGCCGACGGCGATGGCGCAGCGCAAGAACTCCGGCGCTGCGTCGAACAGCTCGATTGTAAGGGCGCCATCGTCTACGGCCGCGTCGGTGAAAAGAACCTCGACCATGCGATGTTCGAGCCGACGTTTGAGTGCGCTGCGGAACTCGGCGTGCCATTGCTGATTCATCCGCAGATTCCGCGAGCCAGCGTGCGCAACGCTTACTACGCAGGCCTGGGCGCGCCGATGGATCTCGCGCTGTCGACGTTCGGCATCGGATGGCACTACGAAGCTGGTATCCAGTTCGTGCGCATGGTCGTGGCCGGTGTGTTCGACCGGCATCCGGGTCTGCAGGTGATCCTCGGGCATTGGGGCGAACTCGTGATGTTCTATCTGGAGCGCCTGACCATGCTCGATCGGGCGTCGACAGTGCAGCGCCCGTTTGTCGAATACGTCCGGGACCACCTTTACCTGACCGCCAGCGGCATGTTCAGCACGTCGTATCTGCGCCAAGCGATCGAACTGGTCGGGCCAGACCGGATTTTGTTCTCGACCGATTTCCCATACCAGTACCGCCCCGGTGCGGACGCCAGGCGCTTTGTCGAAACGCTGCCGCTTGGCGACGTCGACAAACGGAAATTCGCGCATGCCAACTGGGACAGACTGACCCGGCGAGGCCAACCGTGAAGCCGCTGTTATCGGCCCCTCGCGCATTGCATTGATTGCGTCGCAACGCGTTGATTGTGCTGGCCTGCGCTGCCATACAGATCACCGCCGCGTAGACCACCCACCCTCACACGGGAGACCCCGCCATGCAGCGCCCAGGACTATGGACCGCTACCGACCACGCGAAAAATGCCGACGCGCCGTACGTGCGCATCGCGCAGCTCGACGTCGATCCGCAGCGTTTGGCGGAATTCAAGACCGTGCTAGAGCAGAGCGTGTCCACCTCCGTGCGCGTGGAACCCGGCGTCTACACCTTGTACGCCGTCGCACTGAAAGCACACCCGCACCGGTTTCTCGTCTTCGAGATGTACAAGGACGAGGAGACATATGCCGCCCACCGCGAGACACCGCATTTCCGCACGTTCTTCGAAGCCACGCAGACCATGGTGACCTCTCGCACCTTTCTAGACGTCGATCCTGTCGTACTTGGCGCGAAGGCGCACTGGCACTCGTCGGGCGAGTGACGAAGTGGCACATGCCCGCAGCAATTTGGCATTGGCGCGGGCGCTTGGCCTGAGCATCATGCGCGCCCATGCCGCAACGCCCCTTCATTCCTCAGCGATTCCCGCATCCCTATGACCACCGAGAACCCCGAAACCACGCTGCTGCCTCACAAACATACTGCCGCATCGCGGTTCGTTCTCGAACGGCCGCTTCGGGAACACACGATCGTCGCCTTTGGGTCGCAAGCAGCCATTGCTGCGACGTCAATGCCCCGGAACATTTCGCCAGGAGAATACAAGGGCACCGATCACGCAAAGGCGGCAGCTAAGGTGGATCGGACCGGTGCATGTTTGCGTCCTGCGTTCGACCGATAAGGCCGAGTCTACTGACGACGTCGGGGCGGCACGCTTTCGACGAGCCGCCCAAAAGCAGCTCGTTTCGCGTGCCTGAACGATCGAGCGTCGAATCTCGAACCCTCTGGCTAGACAGCGAAATTCCCGCGAATACGAGGCGAAGCACTCCTGCGCTGCGTACGCCCCAATCGCCGCGACTAGCCCGAGCCTGCCTTCCCCGCCGCCGCCCGCCCCTAAACCTCCACCCTCCCCCGCGCCAGCGCTACGGCTCTACCACAAGCCTCATCGCGTGCACTACGATCGACCTCATCGCCATATAGCGTCTTCTCGACGATGACCGACTCGATATCGGTAATGCCGACAAATTTCAACCAAGCCTCGAAAAACGGCTGCTGAAAATCGAACTGCTCGGCGGGCGTGGCCGAGCGCTTTCCGTAATCGAGCCCGCGAGCATACACAACACCAGCCCGCCTACCCTGAAGCATCCCTTCGAACCCCCGCTCGGGATCGAACCGGAACAGCACGTCCTTGTGCGAAACGACATCGATAAAGTGCTTCAGCTTGTACGGCACCGAGAAATTCCACAGCGGCATGGAAATGAGCAGCGTCTTCGCATCGATGAGCGGTTGCGCCAGCTCGCCAACGCGATCCCAAGCCCAACGCTGCGCGCTCGTGAGCGGGATGCCGCTCAACCCGGCGTACTTGGCTTCGAGCGCGTCGCCGTCGAACTCGGGCAACCGCACGCCCCAAAGATCGAGCGACGCAACGGTTGCCTCTGGATACGTCTCGCGATAAGCACCGACGAACGCATTCGCAACTTCGATCGATGCCGAGCGCGACTTGCGCGGCGAAGCCTCGATGTGGAGCAGATCGGCCATGACTACCTCCTTCGGTAAAAAACCATAAGCACGAGGAACCAGCCCCCGCGGTCAGGCCACATCAGAACATATTGAGAAAACAAATAGAAATGAAGTATTCTTGCCGAATTCAACACAAATCAAGATAAATCGCGATGTTCGACACGGTTCTGCTCCGCTCCTTCGTGACGGTTGCACAGGAAGGCGGCTTCACCCGCGCCGCCGCACGCCTGCATCTGACCCAGTCGGCCATCAGCGCGCATCTGCGCCGGCTCGAAGAACAAGCCGGCACGCCGCTGTTCGCGCGCACAACCCGCTCGCTCGCCCTGACCGCCGATGGCGAACTGCTGCTCGGCTACGCGCGCGCAATCCTCGCTCTGAACCGCGACGCTCGCGCCCGACTGAGCCATACGCCCGCGCAAGGCGTCGTCCGCATCGGCATGTCGGAAGATTTCGCACACCTACGCGTCATGCAGCGGCTCCACGCGTTCGGCCTGCGCAACCCCGGCCTGCATGTCGAGCTGACCATCGGCATACCGGGCGTGCTGTTGCAAGCAATGGCCCGGGGCGAACTCGACTTCGTCCTCGCCGGCCGCTGTCACGACACGCAACCGGGCCGCCTGCTCTGGCGCGAACGCCTCGTCTGGGCCAGCGCACCGTGGGTTACCGTCGATCGAACGCGCCCCCTCTCGCTCGCTGTCTTCCCCGAGCCGTGTCCCTACCGCGAAGCGGCACTCGCGGCGCTCGCGCACGACGGCATCGACAGCACCATCGCCCTCGTCTGCGCAAGCACGGGCGGCCTGCACGCAGCCGTACAAGCAGGGCTCGGCGTAACACCATTACCTGCGTCACGCATCGATGAAGAACTGACCGTGGTCAGCGCCGAGGCGGGCCTTCCGCCGCTGCCCGATGTCGAGTTCATGCTCTACGGGACCCACAACCCGCCCCCGCTAATCGAAGAACTGTGCGAGGCAGTCCAACGCGATCTGAACACCTGAGCGCCGGCTTGACGCATATCAACAGCGCCGCCGCCCACCCGCGCACAATGACCTGACACGTTTGCCGCCTTGCATCGGCAAAGAGATCGATCAATGCCGGTGGAGGCGCGCATGAACTGGTTGGCCGAATATTTCGCACACCGTACAAGCCCGCTCACCCTCTCGTTGTGGGCCCAGGCTCCGCTCGCCCTCGGTCCGGACGGTCCTGTCGCAGGCCCCGTCTACGCATTACCCTATCCTGGCGTACCACTCGTCTTCACACCCGGGACCACGCTCGAATACGCAGGCCGCGGCTACTCGCTGCCGCCGCGCTTCGATACGACCGGCCCGCTCGCTACGCATATCGTCGGCGCACAGGCACACGCTCAAGCAGCGCAGGCCGTACACGCAACATTCTTCACGCATGTGTCGATTTGCGCCCCGTGCTCGCTGAATCCGGACTTCCTCGTCACGATCAACGACACGTTCGCGTTTACCCCCAAGTTCGCCACCGACGGGAGCCCGCGCTTCTTCGGCACGGCAACGAAACACGCCGGCGAATCGACACCTGCGCACACAGAGCCGCTACCCTGGACATTTCAGGGCTATATCAGCATTTGAATGGAAGAAGTTTCGTTGTGCCGACGACCGCTCGGCACTGCAGACCGGCGCGACTGCTATCGCGGTGCGCCGTGAGGGGAATCCTGCGAGGGTAAAACCTGGGGGAGGGAATCGTCCTGTGCTATGGCCTCAGGCGCACCATTCGTTTGCACGTGCACAGGCGATGACAGGGTGCGAGCCAGCAGGCGGATAGACGCACCAGGAACCGTTCGCGTGCCGGAACACGAACAGCGACAGCGGGCCCCGTGCACTGCCGCGCTCGACGCAGACGAAGCGGCTGCGATTGGCGCTCAGGCGGCCGAAGCGCGTGACCCGGGCGGGTGTGGCCGACGTCGGCGCGAGCCATTTATCCACTACCGCGCGCAACGACATTTTTTCGGCATCCATCACAACACTCCTTCGACCGTGCTCTCTGGTACGCGCCATACAACAGCGCCGTTGAAAACAGTATCGGCAACGATGCGTGCAAGCGAAATCAGCGACTTCCGATATTCGCGTCAAGCGGCGCTTATCGGAATGTCAGATAACGCTTACATCCTCAACGCCGAAATCGGACGGGCCGTTGACACGCCAAGCCCGCCCGCTGCGCGTTGACCTCGGTCAAGCGCCGCCAACGCGCCACGCCTATGCTGCGTATACGCTGTCTGCGGGCGAGGAGATGCATCATGTTTCGAACGACCGTTGCGGCACTGGCCGCCTTCGCGTGCGTCGTCGCTGCCGCACCGTTGCAGACCGCCCGTGCACAATCCCATCCGCAAGCTGTCGGTCCTCACCGAGCCTTCCCCGGTCCCGGCGGTCCCGGCGTTCCCCGCGCAGTCGGTAATTCCGGTGGCCCGCATTGGGCAACAGGCCCAAGCCATGTCGCCCCGGCACCCTGGCACGGAAACATCAGACGTTTCCACGACAACGATCTCCATGTCTGGCGCGACGGCCGGTGGGCACATCAGCGTCACGACGGCCGGCTAGGCTGGTGGTGGATCACCGGCGGCACATGGTATTACTATCCCGCGCCCGTCTACCCCTACCCCGATCCGTACGTCCCGCCGCCATACACAGTCGCCCCCTACGGAGACAACGGCGATTGGTACTACTGTCCGTCTTATGAGCAGTACTACCCTTACGTGGCACGCTGCCCCGAACCGTGGCTGCGCGTACCGGCAACGCCATAGCAAAGACCTTGCGCATGCGCGCCACGCCCGCCCAACCTGTCAGCGATGCAGTCCTCGCCGACCGCTACCTGCTGCCCGGCGAAAGAACACGGCGTGACGCATTCCGCCGCGTTGCACGCGCCCTTGCCGCCACCGAGCCGCCTGCACTGCGCGCCGCCCAGGCGCGCCAGTTCTATCGTCAATTTCTCGCGGGTGCCATCGGCGCGGGCCGCATCATGGCGAACGCCGGCAGCCCACGCGACGCAACGATGATCAATTGCTTCGTCCATCCGATCGGCGACGGCCGCTTGGCGAACGAAGCCGATGTCGACGCCGCGCTCGCGGCCGCAACAACCACACTCGCAATGGGCGGCGGCGTGGGCTACGACTTTTCGCCCATCGCACCATCGGCAACCCGCGCCTCGGACGCAAATCCTGCGCCCGAAACGCACGCTACGCGCGGCGTCTGCGCGGCCATCGAGCGCTTCGATGCAGCGTGCGCCGCGCTCACGCGCGAAGGCGCACGCCGCGGCGCGCAGATGGCGGTACTTCGCTGCGACCACCCCGATCTGCTCGCCTTCATCGACGCCAAACGCCAACGCCGCCGCTGGCAGACCTTCAACGTGTCGGTCGCCGTCACCGACGCATTCATGCACGCCGTCATGGAAAACGCTGCCTGGCCGCTCGCTCATCGCGCCCAGCCTGCGCAGGCCGATGCGATCCGCATGGAAGACGGCGCGTGGCTATACGGACGAATACCGGCGCGCACACTCTGGCAAGCGATCGTCGATGCCGCCCGCGAAAGCGCCGAACCGGGCCTGCTTTTCATCGATACGATCAATGCAGCCAATTCACTGCTCGCCTCGGAGACGATCGCCGCAACGAACCCTTGCGGCGAGCAACCGCTACCGGCCTGGGGCAGCTGCGTGCTCGGCCCCGTCGATCTCACGCGCCTCGTATTGCACCCGTTCGGTCGAGGCGGCACGCCGTCGTTCGATTTCACCGCCCTGTCGGCACGCGTGCGCACGCAAGTGCGACTGCTCGATAACGTGCTCGATGCGACACGCTGGCCGCTCGACGCGCATCGACGCGAAGCGCTCGGCACGCGTCGCATCGGCATCGGCGTGACAGGACTCGCCGATGCGCTTGCCATGATGCATCTACCCTACGACAGTCCCGAAGCACGCGGCGCTGCTGCGCGTATCGCCGAACGCATGCGCGATGCGGCCTACGCGGCATCGGCAGCACTCGCTGCCGAGCGCGGCCCGTATCCGCGTTTTCGTGCATCCGATCATCTCGGGCCCGGCCGCTTCGCAGCATGCCTGCCGGCACCGATTCGCGATGCAATTGCACAGCACGGCCTGCGCAACAGCCATCTGCTTTCCTACGCTCCGACGGGCACCGTGAGCCTCGCATTTGCCGACAACTGCTCGAACGGCATCGAGCCGGCCTACGACTGGGTCTATCTGCGCGCGATACGACTCGACGGCACGCGCGCGTCAACGCAAGCGCCGCATCTGTTCCATCTGGAGAATCACGCCTACCGGTGCTTCCGTCGAATGTTCGGCAACGAGATGCCGCTACCGCCCGCGTTCAGAAGATCGAGCGATATAGCCGGCAAGGATCAAATTGCAATGGTCGCCGCCTTGCAGCCGTTCGTGGATGCCGGCATCTCCAAGACAGTCATGGTTCGGAGCGACACACCGAGCGAGGAAATAGACGCGCTGTTTTTTATGGCATGGAGGCAACGTCTGAAAGGCGTGACGGTGTTCCGCCCCGATCCGGAGCTCGACGCCGTACTTGCACCTAAGCAAGGCCAAGAGAGGCAACATACCGTAGACGGTCCGCAATGCCCGGTAGCACCGGCATCGCGCTGCGGAAGTTGTTGAGCGCGCAGGCGTGCGAACGATTTCGTCCGCACCCCGAAAATCAATGGCTCAATTGATCTGAAGCTGCTTCTTCGTGGCCGGCGCTTTTTTCGGCAGCGTGAGCTGCAGCACACCGTCCTGGTACTGTGCGGTTGCCTGGCTTTCGTCGATGTCGTCGGCCAGCGAGAACGTACGGCTCATCGCACCGGAATACCGTTCGCTCCGTACGACGCGCTCGCCTTCCTTGAGCTCCTTGTTGCGCTCGGCCTTCGCGCTGATCGAGACGACATTGCCGTCGATCTTCACATCGATATCCTTCTTGTCGACGCCGGGCATTTCCGCCTTCACCGTATAGGCGTTATCGGTTTCAGTCACGTCCATCTTGACGTCGGCGAGCGGCGTGTCACCGTCGCCAAGCCCCAGCGAGCGCATCGGGCGGAAGAAGCCCTGGAACAGCTCGGGAATCGATTCGATGGACAGCGGGTCATAGTGCGTCAAGCGGCTCATTGCATCAGCTCCTAAAGAGGTCATCCACACGTGCGGCCCGCAGCAACGGGCACACCCTACGCGGCCGGCAATGCGGCCGCTCATGCGACATGACCACTTTAGGACGCTGTGCGCAGCGTCGATTGACCTGAATCAATGGACCACGCGGCACCGGCCCGGGCCACGCCTACAAGCGCGTCAACGCTCACGCGCCGAGCGAGGACAGCGTCTCGTCCGTCGTTTCGACGACGAGCAACCCTGCTCGCAGCCCCGGTTTCACGGTCGGGTTGGGAAACACGAGCCGCTCCTCATCACGCTGCACGGTATAGCTGTACGCAGCATCACGCGCGAGCACCGTGCCCTTTGCGAACGGCGTGAAATTGGGCAGATCCGCCGGCACGAACAATTCGAAGGCATCGCTGCGCTTCGTGATTTGGTCGACGACCGTAAAGACGCGCGGCATCGGCGCAGCGGCCTCAGGTGCAACACCGGCCACGAGACGACGCACCGCGCGATCGGCTGCAGCGAAGCGCGACAAATCGTTTTGCCCGAACGGCATGACCTTGCCCAGCTCGAGCGTGCAAGCAAGCGCGCCGCACGACGCGGCCGTGAAATGCGAATAGGTGTTGCCTTGCGCCGTATGCAGCATGACGGCCTCGATGCGGGCATCGGCCCCCCAACCCAACCTCGCTCGCGCTCGCGGCGTGCCCGTTTACGGCAGGAGTGCGAACTGCTAGACCGCGGACGCGCGGATCGCCGTATGCATGTCGATGTGCCAGCGTCCACCGGCAACATGCGTGGCCGAAGCAAGGAAGCGCGAGGTCGTCGCTTCGCGAGACGCCGCGCGGAATCGCGTTCTGGCGGCGGGCCTGCAGGTCGGCGTTCGA
>CBJMQH010000085.1:0-13616 GCA_966431825.1 uncultured Trinickia sp. | reverse complement strand
GTCGCCTCGCAGCGCCGCCTCGAATTCGGCCAGGTGCTGCTCGCATCGATCGGCAGCACCGCGCCGTTCGTCGGGCTGCTCGGCACCGTCTGGGGCATCTACCACGCACTCGGCAGTATCGCGGCAAGCGGGCAGGCCATGATCGAGAACGTGGCCGGCCCCGTCGGGGAAGCGCTGATCATGACGGCGTTCGGGCTCGTCGTCGCCATTCCCGCCGTGCTCGGCTACAACATCCTGGGCCGGATTCAACGGCAGCTGTCCGAGGATCTCGACGGTTTTGCGCATGATCTGCACGCCTCGCTCGCTGCGCTCGGCGAGACCGGTGCAAGCGGCGCCCATGCATCGCAGCGGACCCACGACGGCCTGCGCGAAAGCAAGCACGTGCAGCCGGTGCGCGCCTCCTGAGGCGGGCGACGTTTCGAGGAGGGCACATGGCATTCGGCGGATTCGATCCCAAACGGCCGTCGGCGCCGATGGCCGACATCAACATGACGCCGCTCATCGACGTCATGCTCGTGCTGCTCGTCATTTTCATCATCACGGCGCCGTTGTTCACGCACGCGATCCGGCTCGATTTGCCTAAGGTGGCGGCGTCCGCGTCGCGCGAGACGCCGCAGACGATCACGCTCTCCATCGACGACGCGGGCCGTCTCTATTGGAACGGCGAGCGCAGGTCGCTCGACGCCGTGCGTGCGGCGCTCGTCGCCGCCGGCAAGGCGCCGCAGCCGCCCGAAATTCATCTGCGCGCCGCCCGCGCACCGCGCTACGAGGTGATCGCCGAAGTCATGGGGGCGGCGCAGCAGGCGGGGCTCGCGCGGATCGGATTCGTGACCGAGCCGCCGTCCGGCGATGCGGCACGCGCGGCAGCCGGCCCCGACGGGGCTGCGTCGGCGCCTCGATGACCGAAGCGCCGCGCGCGGCGCGTACGCCTCTCGCCTCTCGCCTCTCGCGGCCGCTGCCGCTGCCGGCGGCGCGACGAGATTTCGGGCGCTAGCGGACGGTATAATCGACTTTTTATGCGCGGGGAAACCACGTCAGGGCGAGAGCGCCATGCCGCACCCGCCGTGAAACCCGCCGCCGACCGGGCCGCCACGCTTGCCGCCACTCAGGCGCAGCCAGACAGGCAGCCCACCCGGCAGCCACGTAAGCCGCTCAACGAGCACCCCAACAAGCAGCCGAGCCTGCTGCCGATCCGGCAGCCGGCTCGGCTGCGAAGCCCGCAGCCACGTCCGAACCACGCTATGCAAGAACGCTACTCACCAGCAGACATCGAAGCCGCCGCCCAGGCAGACTGGCGCGCCACCCACGCCTACAAGAGCGCCGAGGTGGCGGGCAAGCCGAAGTTCTATTGCGTATCGATGCTGCCGTATCCGTCGGGCAAGCTGCACATGGGGCACGTGCGCAACTACACGATCAACGACGTGATGTACCGTTATCTGCGGATGAACGGCTACAACGTGTTGATGCCGATGGGCTGGGACGCGTTCGGGATGCCGGCCGAAAACGCGGCGATGGCCAACGGCGTGCCGCCTGCGAAGTGGACCTACGACAACATCGCCTACATGAAGGGGCAGATGCAGTCGATGGGGCTCGCGATCGACTGGTCGCGCGAGGTTGCGACCTGCAGTCCCGACTACTACAAGTGGAACCAGTGGCTGTTCCTCAAGATGCTCGAGAAGGGCATCGTGTACAAGAAGACGGGGACGGTGAATTGGGATCCGATCGATCAGACCGTGCTCGCGAACGAACAGGTGATCGACGGGCGCGGCTGGCGTTCGGGCGCGCTCGTCGAAAAGCGCGAGATCCCGATGTACTACATGCGGATCACGCAGTATGCGGATGAGCTGCTGAACGATCTCGACGGTCTCGGTTGGCCCGAGCGCGTCAAGATCATGCAGCAGAACTGGATCGGCAAGAGCTATGGCGTGAACTTCGGTTTCCCGTACGAACTCGACGGCGAACAAAAGCTGCTGCGCGTGTTCACGACGCGTGCCGACACGATCATGGGCGTGACGTTCTGCGCGATCGCCGCAGAGCACCCGCTCGCCGCCCGGCTCGCCGCCGGCAAGCCCGAGCTTCAGGCGTTCATCGACGAATGCCGGCAGGGCGGTGTCGCCGAAGCCGACATCGCGACGATGGAAAAGAAGGGCATGCCGACGGGCTTCTACGTCACGCATCCGCTCACGCAGGCGCGCGTCGAGGTCTGGATCGGCAACTACGTGTTGATGAGCTATGGCGACGGCGCGGTGATGGGTGTGCCCGCGCACGACGAGCGCGACTTCGCGTTCGCGAAAAAGTACGGTCTGCCGATCCGTCAGGTCATTGCGAAAGCGGACTGCACGTATTCCACCGACGCCTGGCAGGAGTGGTACGGCGAGAAGGAAGGCGGCGTCTGCACCGCCAGCGGCAAGTACGACGGGCTTGGCTACCAGGACGCCGTCGATGCGGTCGTGGCCGACCTCAAGGCGCTCGGCGTGGGCGACAAGCAGGTCACCTGGCGGCTGCGCGACTGGGGCATTTCGCGCCAGCGTTACTGGGGCACGCCGATTCCGATCATCCACTGCGCCGCTTGCGGCGATGTGCCGGTGCCGGAAAAGGACCTGCCGGTCGTGCTGCCCGAGGACCTCGTGCCGGACGGCTCGGGCAACCCGCTCGCGAAGTCGGCGGCCTTCCTCAATTGTTCGTGCCCGAAATGCGGTGCGCCCGCCAAGCGCGAAACGGACACGATGGACACGTTCGTCGATTCGTCGTGGTACTTCTCGCGCTACACGTGCCCCGACGCGACGACGATGGTCGACGAGCGGACCGACTACTGGATGCCGATGGATCAGTACATCGGCGGTATCGAGCACGCGATCCTGCACTTGCTCTATTCGCGCTTCTGGACGAAGGTCATGCGCGACATGGGGCTCGTGAAATTCGGCGAGCCGGCGAAAAACCTGCTCACGCAGGGCATGGTGCTCAACGAAACGTTCTACCGCGAGGACGCGGCCGGCAAGAAGACCTGGTACAACCCGGCCGAAGTCACCGTCGAACACGACGACAAGGGCCGGCCGGTGGGCGCCACGCTGAAGGCCGACGGCCAGCCGGTCACGATCGGCGGCATCGAAAAGATGTCGAAGTCGAAGAACAACGGCGTCGATCCGCAGTTGTTGATCGACCAATACGGCGCCGATACGGCGCGCCTGTTCACGATGTTCGCCGCGCCGCCCGAGCAGCAGCTCGAATGGTCGGGCTCGGGTGTGGAAGGCGCGAGCCGCTTTCTGCGTCGCGTCTGGGGCTTCGGCGCCGCGAATCGCGATGCGCTCGCCGCACGCGCCGCGCTCGATGCGGGCTCGCTCGGCGACGCCGACAAGGCGCTGCGCCGCGAGGTGCACGGCGTGCTCAAGCAGGCCGACTTCGACTACCAGCGGTTGCAGTACAACACAGTCGTCTCGGCAGCGATGAAGATGCTCAACGCGATCGAGGGTGCGAAGACGGCCAGCCCGGCTGTGCTGCGCGAATGCTACGGCGTGTTGCTGCGCGTTTTGTACCCGGTCGTGCCGCATGTCACCCATGTCCTGTGGCAAACGCTTTCGTTCGCCGACGAATTCGGTTCGCTGCTCGATGCGCCGTGGCCGAAGGTCGACGAGCGCGCGCTCGAGCAGGCCGAGATCGAGCTCGTGCTGCAAGTGAACGGCAAGGTCCGTGGCGCGATCACCGTCGCGAAGGACGCGCCGCGCGAGGCGATCGAAACCGCAGCGCTTGCGCATGAAATGTTCGCGCGCTTCGGCGAAGGCAAGCCGGCCAAGAAGGTCGTCGTCGTGCCGGGCCGTCTCGTCAACATCGTCGTCTGAACGCCGCGTTGCGTTCGCGCGCGTCGCGTGCGTGCCGCCCGAGCGGTGCGCGCGACGCGCGAAACCAAGGAGCCAATGTGATTCGCCGATCGTTCCTCGCGCCCTTATCCGTACTCGCGCTCGTGGCCAGCATGCTGCTCTTGAGCGCCTGCGGCTTCCAACTGCGCGGGCAGCAGAACTACGCGTTCAAGCGGCTTATCGTTGCAGGCGCCGTGCCGTCTGTGGCCGCGCGTCTGACGCGCATGGTGGAGGGGGGCAGCGACACCGTCGTCGTCTCCACGCCTGACAGCGCCGATGCGACGCTGACGATGAGCGAGTCGCGCGGCACGTCGGTGCTGATGCTCAATGCGCTCGGCGTCGTGCAGGAATATCAGCTCAACTACACGCTCGTCTATTCGCTGATCGGCAAGGACGGTACCGTGCTGATTCCGTCGAGCGTCATCAAGCTGAATCGCGCGATGACGTACAGCGACCAATATTCGCAGGCCAAATCGCAGGAGGCGGAACTGCTCTACGCGGATATGCAGAACGACGCCGTCGATCAGCTCGTGCGGCGCCTTTCGTCGGTGCATTCGTTGCATCCGGCGCCGGGGCAGCAGGTGCCGGGTGTGCTGAACCGCGCCCCGCTTCCGCCGCCGCCGCTTTGATCGAACGCCCTGTATTGAAGGCTCACGAAACGCATGCAACTCCGACTTGACGCGCTCGACGCGCATCTCGCGAAGGGGCTCGCCCGCCTCTATGTCGTCTATGGCGACGAGCATCTGCTCGTGCAGGAGGCGTGCGACCGCATCCGCGCCGCCGCACGTTCCGCGGGCTTCACCGAGCGTTCGGTGTTCACGGTCGAGCGCAGCTTCGATTGGAGCACGCTGCTCGGTGCGAGCCAGTCCATGTCGTTGTTCGGCGATCGCCAACTCGTCGAGCTGCGCGTGCCGACGGGCAAGCCGGGCAAGGATGGCGGCGAGGCGCTGAAGACGCTCGCGTCGGCCGATAACCCGGACGTGCTCATGCTCGTCACGCTGCCGCGGCTCGATGCCGCCACGCAGAAGACGGCCTGGTTCACGGCACTCGTCGAGGGCGGCGCCGCGCTGCGCATCGATCCCATCGAACGTGCCCAGTTGCCCAATTGGGTCGGGCAGCGGCTCGCGCAGCAGAACCAGCGTGTGGCTGCGGGAGAAGAGGGCCGGCGCGCACTGGCATTTATTGCGGAGCGGGTGGAGGGCAACCTGCTCGCCGCGCATCAGGAAATCCAGAAGCTCGGGCTCCTCTATCCGGCGGGTACGCTGACGCTCGACCAGGTGCAGGATGCCGTGCTCAACGTGGCGCGCTACGACGTCTTCAAGCTCAACGAAGCGATGCTTGGCGGCGATGTCGGGCGGCTTGCACGCATGCTCGACGGGCTCAAGGGCGAAGGCGAGGCAGCGGTGCTCGTGCTGTGGGCGCTCACTGAAGAGTTGCGGATGCTGCTGCGCGTGAAGCGCGGCCTCGCGGCCGGCAAGCCGCTCGCGATCCTGCTGCGCGAAAACCGTGTCTGGGGGCCGCGCGAGCGGCTTGTCGGGCCGGCGCTCTCCCGTGTGACGGAGGCGCAGCTCGAGACGGGGCTGGCGCTCGCGGCGGGACTGGATCGTCAAGTGAAAGGGCTGTCGGGCAGCGCCCCCGGCGCCCGCAAGCGTGTGCCGTTGCCGCCCGATGCGTGGGACGGGCTCTTCGAGCTGGCCGCGCTCGTGGCGGCGCCGGGCAAACAGGCCGGCGAGCGCGCGGCAGCTTGAGTCGCGCCCGCCGCACGGGCGACGTGGCTTAGCGCTTACAATCGATTATCGCCGCGCTTTCGAGGCAGGTTCGAGGCAGGTGGCAGGAATCGAGAAGTACCAGGCGTATCAGCACCTTTCGGGACGCTGCAGACGCCTTTCAACGAGAATCATCATGGATATCGACGAGTACATGACGGGTGTCGGGCGCCGTGCCCGTCAGGCGTCCCGCGCGATGGCGCGGGCTTCCACGGCCGCCAAGGATGCCGCATTGGACGCTATCGCGAATGCGATCGAGCGCGAGGCGGCGGCGCTCAAGTCGGCGAATGCGCAGGACGTGGCGAGGGCGCGCGAAAAGGGACTCGACGCGGCGTTCATCGATCGTCTCACGCTGTCGGACAAGGCGATCGCGACGATGATCGCAGGCCTGCGCCAGGTCACGAAGCTGCCCGATCCGATTGGTGAAATCGATGGTCTCAAGTACCGGCCGAGCGGCATCCAGGTCGGCCGCATGCGCGTGCCGCTGGGCGTGGTCGGCATCATTTACGAGTCGCGGCCGAACGTGACGATCGATGCCGCCGCGCTTTGCATCAAGTCGGGCAATGCGACGATCCTGCGGGGCGGTTCGGAGGCACTCGCCTCGAATACGGCACTGGCGGCATTGATTGCCGAAGGTCTGGCCGCTGCCGGGCTGCCGCGCGAGGCGGTGCAGGTCGTCGAAACGGCCGACCGTGCGGCCGTGGGCCGGCTCATCACGATGACCGAATACGTCGACGTGATCGTGCCGCGCGGCGGCAAGAGCCTCATCGCGCGCCTGATCGAAGAGGCGCGCGTGCCGATGATCAAGCATCTGGACGGGATCTGCCACGTCTATATCGACGACCGTGCGGATATCGCCAAGGCGCTCGTCATCTGCGATAACGCGAAGACGCACCGCTACGGCACCTGCAACACGATGGAGACGCTGCTTGTCGCACGCGGCATTGCGCGTTCGGTGCTGCCCCCGCTCGCGCAGGTCTATCGCGAGAAGGGCGTGGAGTTGCGCGTGGACGCGGCGGCGCGTGCCGTGCTCGAAGGCGCCGGCGGCGGCGGCGGCGCGTTGTCGCTCGTCGATGCGACCGAGGAAGACTGGCGTACCGAATACCTCGCGCCGGTGCTCGCGATCAAGCTCGTCGACGGCATCGACGCGGCGATCGAGCACATCAATACGTACAGCTCGGCGCACACCGATGCGATCGTGACCGAGGACCACGACCGTGCGATGCGCTTTTTGCGCGAAGTGGATTCGGCGAGCGTGATGGTCAATGCATCGACGCGCTTTGCGGACGGCTTCGAGTACGGGCTCGGGGCCGAGATCGGCATTTCGAACGACAAGCTGCATGCGCGCGGCCCGGTCGGGCTCGAAGGCCTCACTTCGCTCAAGTACGTGGTGTTGGGTCACGGCGAAGTGCGTAAATAACCGGGCGGCCCTGGCCGCTCACCGGCGATGCGGAACGAATAACGACCGATGCTCTGGATCAAGACCCTTCATATCGTGCTCGTGGCCTCCTGGTTCGCGGGCCTTTTCTACCTGCCCCGCATTTTCGTGAACCTCGCGATGGAGACCGAGCCGGCCGCGGTCCGGCGGCTTCTCACCATGGCGCGCAAGCTGTATCGTTTCATGTCGTTCATCGCGGTGCCGGCCCTCGCGTGCGGGCTCTGGCTCTGGCTCGCCGTGGGCATCGGGCAGGGACAGGGCTGGATTCACGCGAAGGTCAGTGTCGTCGTCCTGCTCGTCATTTATCACGTCTACTGCGGGCGTTTGCTCGCCACGTTCGAGCGCGGCGAGAACCGTCGTACCGATCGCTGGTATCGCTTCTTCAACGAGCTGCCCGTGCTCGGCATGCTGGCCGCCGTCGCACTCGTCGTCATCAAACCGTTCTGACGCGCGCGGGCAGGCTGCCCGTTCGTCGTTTGCTCCGTTTGCGCCGTTTGCGCAATTTCCCCGGGGATCATCCGGGAATCGTGCTTCGACCACGCTCATCCCCCGTCAATCGTCGTCGATCCCGATCCGCCGCCGCGTGAGCGTGGCCTTCGCGCGTCCGAGCTTGTCGGCAAGCTCCGGGCCGCGCCGCAATGCGAGACCGACCGCCAGAATGTCGCCGATCGCCAGATGCGACATGCGCGAGGTCATCGGCGAAAAAATGTCGGTCTCCTCGGCGATATTCGCCGACAGGCTCACCGTCGCAAGCTGGGCGAGCGGCGAATGGCTGTGCGTGATCGCGACCACGGCCGCGCCGCAGCCAAGCGCCGAACGCGCCGCATCGACGATATCGCGCGTGCGCCCCGTGTTCGAGATCGTCACCACGACGTCGCCGGCGCCCAGTAGCGCGGCCGACATCGAATAGGTATGCGGATCGGCATAAGCCACGCTCGGAATGCCGAGCCGGAAGAACTTGTGCTGGATGTCCTGCGCGGCGATGCCCGAGCCGCCCGCGCCGTAGAACTCGATTCGGGTCGCCGAAGCCAGCAGATCGATCGCCTTCGCGATGCTTGCGGCCGACAGGCTGTTGCGCACCTCGATCAGCGCGCCTATTGTTCGATCGAAGACCTTTGCCACGACGCCCGGAGCCGGCTCGTCGGGCCGCACGTCGCGATACACCGAGGGCACGCCCGGCGCGATGCTCTGTGCCAGGCGGATCTTGAACTCGCGAAAGCCGCCGCAGCCGAGCGCATGGCAAAACCGTGCGATCGTCGGCTGGCTCACGCCAGCGCGCTCCGAGAGCTCCGTCATGGCGAGATCGAGCACCTCGCGCGGCGTGTCGAGGACATAGTCGGCCAATTTGCGTTCGGACGGGCGTAACTGCGCGCGCATCGCTTCGATTCTGGCAAGCATCGTAGAAATTGCCGCGCTCGCCGCGGCCTGGACTTTAGCTGGCGACAGTATCGCCGGTTACGTGTAGAAAATCTACATGATGTGACGGTGGTGGCAACCGCCCCGAATAGCGAGTGGCCGTTCAGGGGTGCGGGCATGTATGCAATCGCAAACTTCCCGCATTGATAGTTTGTAGTTTTTCTACTAAACTGCCAGCGCTGACTTGGACCGGGCGACGTTTTTGCCGTCAGGTTCGTATCGCGCCATGCACGGCGTGTGCCGCGCCGTCTTCCACCGAAGGAGCGTTTCCCGATGGTCTCGCCGCACTCCACCCTGATCGAAGTAACCCGCCGTATCGCCGAGCGCAGCCGGCCGACGCGTTCGGCCTATCTCGCGCGCATCGACGCCGCGCAGGGGCGCTTTCCCGCTCGCGGCGCCTTGTCGTGCGCCAATCTCGCACACGGGTTCGCCGGGCTCGAAGGCAACGACAAGCTCACCGTGAAGGCCATGCGCGCGCCGAATATCGGCATCGTCTCGTCGTACAACGAGATGCTGTCCGCGCATGCCCCCTATAAAGATTTCCCGGACATCATCAAGCGCGCCGCACGCGAGCGCGGCGGCGTCGCACAGTTCGCCGGCGGCGTGCCGGCGATGTGCGACGGCATTACGCAGGGCAACGCCGGCATGGAGCTGTCGCTGTTTTCGCGCGAAGTCATCGCGATGAGCACGGCCGTCGCGCTGACGCACAACATGTTCGATGCGGCTCTGTGCCTCGGCATTTGCGACAAGATCGTGCCGGGCCTGCTGATCGGCGCACTGCAGTTCGGCCATCTGCCGACGATCTTCGTGCCGGCCGGCCCGATGACGAGCGGCCTGTCGAACGACGACAAGGCCAAGATCCGTCAGCAATTCGCGACGGGGCAGGTCGGCCGCGATGCGCTGCTCGAGGCCGAGTCGGCGGCCTACCACGGGCACGGCACCTGTACGTTCTACGGCACGGCCAACAGCAATCAGATGCTCATGGAAATCATGGGCCTGCATCTGCCCGGCTCGGCATTCGTGCACCCGCATACGCCGCTGCGCGATGCGCTGACGGCCGCCGCGGCGCAGCGCGTGCTCGAACTCACGGCCGAGGGCGGCGCCTATACGCCGATCGGCCATGTCGTCGACGAGAAGGCCGTCGTGAACGGCATCGTCGGCCTGCTGGCCACGGGTGGATCCACGAATCACACGCTGCACCTGGTGGCGATCGCACGCGCGGCGGGCATCATCATCGACTGGAACGACTTCGACGAACTGTCGGCAGTCGTGCCGCTGCTCGCCAAGGTCTATCCGAACGGCAAGGCCGACGTGAACCACTTCCATGCGGCGGGCGGTATGGCTTTCCTCGTGCGCAACCTGCTCGAAGGCGGCCTGCTGCACGAAGACGTCACGACCGTCGCCGGTCGCGGGCTGTCGCACTATGTTCAAGAGCCGAAGCTCGTCGATGGCGCGCTCACGTGGGTCGACGGGCCGCGCGAGAGCGGCGACGCGAAGGTGCTGCGCCCGATCGGCGAGCCGTTCCAGCCCGACGGCGGCCTGCGCCTCATGCAGGGCAAGCTTGGGCGCGGTGTCATCAAGATCTCGGCTGTTGCCAAGGAACACCGCACCGTGCGAGCGCCCGCCATCGTCTTCGATTCGCAGGAGGCGGTGCAGGCGGCGTTCGATAAAGGCGAGCTCAAGCGCGATTTTGTGGCGGTCGTCCGCTTCCAGGGCGCCCGCGCGAACGGCATGCCCGAGCTGCACCGTTTGACGCCGCTGCTCGGCGTGCTCCAGGATCAAGGCTTCCATGTGGCGCTCGTGACGGACGGACGCATGTCCGGTGCATCGGGCAAGGTGCCGGCCGTGATCCACGTCTCGCCAGAAGCGCTGCTCGCGGGGCCGCTCGGGAAGGTACGCGATGGCGACATGATCGTCATCGATGCCGAACGGGGCGTGCTCGACGTCGAGATCGACGAAGCCCAATGGGCGCAGCGCCAGGTGCAAGCGCCGCAGCATCAGGCGGAGAACGAAGTCGGCTTCGGCCGCGAATTGTTCGGCGTTTTCCGGGCGGCCGCTGCGCCGGCCGAGATGGGCGCCTCGGTGTTCGGCCCGCTCGTTGGCGAGGCGGCCGCACAACCCACCCACGCAGCACAGCGATAAGGAGTGTGCAGATGGATACGATTGCAGAGATCGTCCGCCTCGGCCCGGTGATTCCGGTCCTCGCGTTCGATACGGTCGAACAGGGCGAAAACGTGTCGCGTGCGCTTCACGCAGGGGGCGTCAAGGTGCTCGAAATCACGCTGCGCACGCCGGCCGGGATCGGCGCGATCGAGCGCGCGGCACAGCTCTCGCCCGATATCGTCGTCGGCGTCGGCACGATCACGAAGCCCGAGCACTGTGCGCAGGCCAAGAAGGCCGGCGCCCGCTTCGGCGTCTCGCCGGGCCTCACGAAGGAAATGCATCAGGCCGCGCAGGATGCCGGCCTGCCGCTGCTGCCCGGCGTCATGACGCCGACGGACATCCTCGTCGCGCTCGAACTCGGCTACGAAATCGTCAAGTTCTTCCCGGCGCAGCAGGCCGGCGGCGTGCCGATGCTCAATGCGTTCTACGGTCCGTTCCCCGGGCTCAAGTTCTGCCCGACAGGCGGCATCACGGCCGAAACGGCCCCGACGTTCCTCGCACTGCCGAACGTCGTCTGCGTCGGCGGTTCGTGGCTCACGCCGAAAGCCGCGCTCGCGGCGCAGAACTGGGATGAGGTCACGCGCCTTGCGCGCGGCGCATCCGAGTTGGCCGCCCATCAGCACTAAGCACTCGGCAGCCCCGCCCGGCTGCTGAACCGGTTCATTGCGCGTTCAGCGCGCTTGCCTTTCGCCGGCCTGCCTCGCTTCGCCCGACCTCGATGGGTGCATAGCGTTGCAGGCCGAGCGTCGTTTGCCGCCGATGCCCATCTGAGCGGCTTTTCAACTGTTCCATCGCTTTTTTGCTCGCGCGCCCGAATCGGTGTTCCGCGCGGGTGTTCGCTCGACCTTCGCAGGGCGATGTGGTTGTCCTTTGTCCGACCGCTCGGAATTACGGGTTTTTCTCTATGGAACCGGTTCTCACAGCGGATTGTTGCTACGACTACAATGCAACGTCCCCTGCGGGCGCAGAGGATGCTGTCGTTCACCCGGAAGCAATACAAGCGAAGGAGACGCGTACATGGCACCTGTTCACGGCGGCTTGTTGCTCGCCTATGCAGTGATAGCGATCGTCTTGTTGATCGCACTGATCGCCCGCTTCAAGGTTTATCCGTTCCTCGTTCTGATCATCGTCTCGCTGCTGCTCGGGCTTGCGTCCGGCATGCCGATGGAGAAGATCGTCAAGGCATTCGAAACCGGCAACGGTGGCACGCTGGGCCACATCGCAATCGTCGTCGGTCTCGGTACGATGCTCGGCAAGATGATGGCCGAGTCGGGCGGCGCCGAGCGCGTGGCCACCACGCTGTTGAGCTGGTTCGGCGAGAAGAACATCCACTGGGCGATGATGGTCGTCGCGATTATCGTCGGTTTGCCGGTGTTCTTCGAAGTCGGCTTCGTGCTGCTCATTCCGATTGCCTTCAACGTCGCGAAGCGCTCGGGCAAATCGCTGCTCCTCATCGGCTTGCCGATGGTGGCGGGCTTGTCCGTCGTGCACGGGCTCATTCCGCCGCACCCGGCCGCGTTGCTCGCGGTGCAGGCGTACGGCGCCGATATCGGCAAGACGATCGCCTACGGCCTCATCGTCGGTGTGCCGACGGCGATCGTCGCCGGGCCGCTGTTCGCCCTGCTGATCCACCGCTACGTCAAATTGCCCGAGCACAATCCGCTCGCGGCGCAGTTCGTCGAAGGCGACGATGCGCGCCGTGCCGGGGCGCGCCGCGAGTTGCCCGGCTTCGGGATCACGCTCGTGACGATCCTGCTGCCCGTCTTTTTGATGCTGATCGGCAGTTGGGCCGATCTCGTCTTCCCGCCGAAGACGACCGCGAACAACCTGCTGCGGTTTGTCGGCAATTCCGACGTGGCGCTGTTGATCGCCGTGCTCGTGAGCTTCTGGACCTTCGGTGCGCAACGCGGCTTCACCCGCGAGCAGATTCAGAAGTTCTGCGGCGAGTGTCTGGCGCCGATCGCGGGCATTACGCTGATCGTCGGTGCCGGCGGCGGCTTTGGCGGCGTATTGCGCGAAAGCGGCATCTCGCAGGAGATCGTCAACGTCGCCACGCAGTCGCATTTGTCGCCGCTCGTTTTCGGCTGGTTCGTCGCGGCGCTGATCCGGCTGGCAACGGGCTCCGCGACGGTGGCGATGACGACGGCATGCGGGATCGTCGCGCCGATCGCGGCGGCCGGCCCGGTTCATGTCGCACCGGAGTTGCTCGTGCTTGCGACGGGATCGGGGTCGCTTATCTTCTCGCATGTGAACGACGGCGGCTTCTGGCTCATCAAGGAGTACTTCGGAATGACGGTCGGGCAGACCTTCAAGACGTGGTCGCTCTGTGAGACGATCATTTCGTTGCTCGGCCTTGGGCTGACCTTCGCGCTCGGGGCCGTGATCTGAAAGAGAGGCCGGCGATGATCGTGATCGTGATGGGCGTGTCAGGGGCAGGCAAGACGCTGATCGGCGAGATGCTCGCGCAGCGTCTTGGCTGCGAGTTCGCCGACGGCGACGTGTTCCACAGCGCCGCGAACAAAGAGAAGATGGCACATGGCATTGCGCTGACCGACGAGGACCGCTGGCCCTGGCTTGCTGCGATCCGTGCCGAGATCGAGGCCAAGGTGCGCGCCGGCGAATCCGCTGTTTTCGGTTGCTCGGCGCTCAAGCGCGTCTATCGCGATGTCTTGCGCGGCGGACCGCACGACGAAAACGTCCGGTTCGTCTATCTGGAGGGATCGTTCGACGTGCTGCACGAGCGTTTGGCGACGCGCGGCCGGCATTTCTTCGACCCGTCACTGCTGCAAAGCCAGATCGACACGCTCGAAGTACCGGGCGAAGACGAGGCGCTGACGGTCAGCGTCGAACTGCCGCCCGAGACGATCGTCGATCGCATTGTCGCCAGTCTCGGCGCGAGCCCGTCGGCGGGTTGAAACCGCCCGGACGAAAGTCGAGCCCGATAAACGAGAACAGCCGCACTATGCGGCTGTTCTTCAT
>CBJMQH010000084.1:0-13673 GCA_966431825.1 uncultured Trinickia sp. | reverse complement strand
CCAACCACGTCGCGGATATGCTCGCCTGAATCACCAAAGTGACGGCGTCAGCACCCGCGCGTCGTCCAGGGCACAGGCGGCCCAATCGAGATCGGGCGTGGGAGCCAGCGCGGCCAATATTTCGCCCAGCTGCTTGAGCGCCGCAATCGTTTGCGCAGCGGTGTACGGATAGTCGTAATGCCCGTTGATGCCGTAGAACTTGCCGGCCGCAGCAGCACGCTTCACGCGCGGATCCGTGCAATGCGCCCACCGGTTCATCCAGGTCTTGACGTAGAACTGCCCGCTCGTATTGCGGTGATAGAGCATGCCGCCCGACCACAGCAGCAGGTCCACGTTATAGGCTTTCGAATCGCGCGTACCGTTCTTGTAGATGAAGCCGCTCGACAGGGTCCAGACATCGTCCGACGAGTCGATGATGTAGTTGGCCGACGGAACCACGGTGCCATCGGCCGACGTGCCACCCATACGCGGGTCGTGCACTTCGAGCCAATGCTCATTTTTCCATTGAAAGAACTTACCCGCGGCATTCTGATGATAGACGTACCCGTCATACCAAAGCAGCATCTTGACATCGAATGCGACCCAATCCAATTGGCCGTTCTTGCGAATATACTTGTTCCAAATCGTCCATACGACCCCGGAGGAATCGGTGATAGACGATGCGGGCGGCACGGTCGTCCCATTGGCCGACACGCTCGATCCCGCTTTCGCAATTGCATTGGCTACTGCGCCGCTTCCACCGTTACTTCCTTCCCCTGCACCCCCTCCGCATGCTGCAAGCATATAGCTGCCCGCCGCTGCTGTTATACACCCGAGAAACTTTCGTCGTCGCATCGCTACCTGGCTCCGTTGTTAAAAGGCGTGCCAGATATATCATCATCGCAACAAATCGCAACGATCGATGCATTTCTTTACCTGAAGTTTCAAACAGTTACATCGAGGACTCCTAACCTAATATCGCACATCGCGATAAATTCCGCTGCAGCAACGGTCGGGATCGTCCCATGCCTTGCACGAGACGAAAGGTTCGAGCACGAAAGCCCTGTTTCAAGCGTCTGGATTTCATAATCAGAAATTCTAAATGATTTGCTCGACATCTTGACATATGCTCGAAACTTTCTGTCGGGCGACGCCCCGAAATCCTGATTACAAATTCATTTAAGATGACTCGAATCTCAAGCGAAAGAGGAGGCCCATTGCAATTCCCACATATTGAAATGAACGTCCGTATTGGTGCTATCTGACGATGACGATCGCAATTGCACCGTTGCGCGCAGATCAGCTGTGCTGCCGCTTCGTAGTCGGCAGCGAATTGCACGCTCAATTGCGGTGGGATCCCACCACGAAAGCGGCCCCGCGTGGCCGACGTCTCATGCGGGTCGCCGGGCAGGCCTCGCGCCAAACCGCACGAGCGAGCCGTAAGAGCCGCAAAACGCGCCAACATCCCGACGATTTAGGACGCTTTGTCCGAGATCGCATGCCCCTGCCCGATCATGATTCGATTCGCTCCGTACCGGCGAGCCACGTGTGTCTGAGCTGCACGTGCTGCGGACACGGGAACGGATGCCTCAGGCGCGCCGGGCATCGAATTCGCCTGAAACGATTCCCGGGATGACCCCATGCACACCGTCAAGACCTTCACCTCGCTGCGCGGGCTCGCGTGTTTGCTCGTCGTGATGACGCACGTCTGGACGATATTCGATCTGCCCCGGCTTCTCGCCGGCAGCCCGCTCGCACCGCTCAGCGCGTTCCTCGCGCATACGTTCAACGGTTCGGCGGCAGTCGAGATATTTTTTGTCCTGAGCGGCTGCGTCCTCGCGATGTCGCTCGAAAAAACGACGGCCGCCGGCACGCCTGCCTGGGTCCAGCAGTTTTACATTCGACGCGTTTTTCGTATCTATCCGGCGCTGTGGGCGTCGATTGCACTGACACTCTGCCTCTGGCCGCTGATCATGGCCGGTTTTTCCTCGGGCGTGTACAGCGATTGGGCGCTCACGGACTACCCGGCTCACGTAACGCCGAAGCTGATCGCGCTTTCGTTGGCCGCCGTCTATGTGCACTTGAACGGCCCGACCTGGACACTGCGCGTCGAGCTTTTCTACTCGCTGCTGTTCCCGTTCATCTTTCTGTGCGTCCGCAACCCGTCGCGCCGCCCGGCTCTGCTCGCGACCCTCGCCCTCCTCGCAGTGCTGCCGATCCCGCGCGCCTGGTCGGTGCACTATGCGCTCGCGTTCGGCCTCGGGGCAGTCATCCCGTTCTCGCGCGCCACGCCGCGCCTTACGGCGCGCTGGATCGTTCCCGCCCTGCTTTTGGCCGTCGTCTATCTGCGCACTGCGCTCGAGCTTGGCGGTATGCCGACGAAGTACATCGAGGACATCGAGATCCTGCTTTCGGCGGCTGTCATCTACTGCCTTTACCACAACCGCGCTGCGCTCCCGATGCTCGAACGCGGTGCGTTCGTCTACCTCGGCGATATCTCGTACAGCATCTACATCCTGCACTTTCCGCTCGTGTTCGCCTGCGCCACGCTCGTCGTTCGCAAGCTCGGCACAGCCGCGGTCATTCAGGCGCCGCTCGTCGCAACGCTTTCGGTCGGCATTTCGACGCTGGTCCTCACATTCATCGTGGCCGCACTCGGCAGGCGGTATATCGAAACACCGGGCGAGCGTATCGGCCGGGCGATCTGCAAGGCACTCTACGGTGCCCGCCGCGATCGACCAGCCACGGCACGGCTCGCCAAGGAGACGTGAGCCCGGCATGCATGGCTCGCTGCGCGATCCCCTAGAAGAAGAACATGACCAACAAAACAAATCGCATCCGAGGGGTCGCAATCTCGCTCGTGGTCTATTGTGCGACGGCGTCTGCACAGTCGTACCGGGACGTCGCCCCCGCGGCCCCGCCATCGACCGCCAAACCGACGGCACCACCGAGCGCTTCCTCTCCAACCGGAGATAGCGAAAAGGTCGCCGTGACCGACCTCAAGGGGCTCGTGTTCACGCGGACCGACGAAGCAGCGGGGGCCGGCACCGGGGCCTCGCCATCGCACCACGTCGAGGCGGTCGGTTTGCCGCTGCTCGATACGGCATTCCTTGCGCGCTTCGACGCCGACCTTGGCAAGCCCATCACGTTCGGGCGTCTGGCCGAGATCCGTCGCGATGTCGTTCAGCGTTTCCGGCAGGCCGGCGAACCGCTCGTCGATGTCTATCTGCCCGAGCAGGACGTTTCGGATGGCGTGATCCATATCGCAGTGGCGCAGTTTCATCTAGGTCGAGTGACGGCGCGCGGCAACCGGTACTTTTCCAGTGCCCTGCTCGAGCGCGACATGCCTGTGCGCTCTGGCGAACCGGTGCACGATGCCGATGTGGCCAAGGGGCTTGCCGTGCTGAATGCGAACCCTTATCGCAGCGTCGACATCATTTACGCGCCCGGTACCGCGGCCAACTCGACGGACCTGATCCTGCAAACCGAAGACCGCTTTCCGCTGCGCGTGAACGCCGGGTACGACAACAGCGGCGTGCCGTCCATCGGGCGCGATCGGTTTTTCGCCGGCATCGACTACGGCAACCTGTTCGGCCTCGATCAACAGATTGCCTATCAGTTCACGACCAGCAACGACTTCTTCAGCGGCAACCCGCAGATCGAGGGCAGGCCCAATCGCGCGCGCTTCTTGGCGCACTCGTTCAGCTACACCGCGCCGTTGCCATGGCTCGATCAGATCGAACTGTTCGGCGTCTACGCGCAAAGCACGCCGCGCCTCGACAACAGCTTTGCGCAGACCGGCATCTCGGCACAACTGAGCTTGCGCTATGACCGGCGGCTGCCGCCGCTCGGCGATTGGCAGCAGCTCCTGCAGTTCGGCTACGACTTCAAGCGTTCGAACAATGACCTGGAATTCGGCGGGATGCAGGTATCCACGTCGAATACGCATGTGCATCAGTTCAGCGCGGCGTACGACCTGACACGTGTCGATGCGGTCGGACAAACGCACGCCACCGCGACACTCGTGGCGAGTCCGGGACACCTCGACGGCGACAACAGCGCCGAATCGTTCGAGACAGCGCGTATGCGCGCCCCACCGCGCTACACCTACGTTCAGCTGTTCGGACAGCGCGATCTCGTGATCGGCGCAGGGTTCGCGTTGTCGGCGCGCGCGCTCGCGCAATGGACGCCGAACACGCTGTTGCCGAGCGAGGAAATCGGCCTCGGCGGCGACGACAGCCTGCGTGGCTACTCGCCGTATGTCGTCCAAGGCGACCGCGGGTGGCATGTTCAGACGGAGTTGCGAACGCCGGCGTTTTCCTTAGGGACCCAAAGCGTCGGCCTGCAACCCTACGTGTTTTTCGATGCGGGGCACGTCTGGAACAGGCTCGATCAGCAGGCCGAAACACAGGCGGGCATGCTGGCGAGCGTCGGCGCCGGGCTAAGGTTCCAATTCTCACGGTTCGTCAACGCACGCGTGACATACGGGCAGCCGTTGCGCGCCGTGCCTGGCGGATCGAAAGCGCCGCTCGCGCAGGTGTACGTCGTCATCGGGAGTTAGGCGCGAGGCGCACTACCAGGCAGTCGGTCATCAAGGAGATGAGACATCCATGAAGCGACGCAGGTTTCTCGGCCATCTCGCAGCAACAGCGGGCGCGCCGATACTTGTTGCATGCGGCGGTGAAGTCAGCATGTCCGGATCCGATGGAACGAACGGGAGCGCCTCCGCAGCCGCGAAGGCCGGGGCTGCCGCCGCGGTTTCTCAGAACGGCACGACGGTGACTGACAGCACCGGCTCGATCGTCGATACCTCGGGCGCGCGATGGACGCTGAACGGCAGCGATGTCTACCGCAACGGAGCTGCAGTCATGGCGGGGTGGCGTGTCGTCATGATCCTCTGGTACGGCGGCGCCATCTACGTCAAGCAAGCGACCACGAACTGGATGCAACGCTGGGACGGGGTGCAATGGCACTTTACGGCCGATCCGCGCCTCGGCGGGACCGCGGCCGACAATACGGTCATTCGATCGGGCGGGTCGATGCTCGACAACTGGAACGCACAATGGGCGCTGACGAACGGCACGCCCTACCGCAACGGACAGGCGAAGCCGCTGCCGTCCGCGGGGAGTGCCGCCCTGCTGTTGTGGTACGGCAGCCTCGTCTATGCCGAGGATGCGTCGGGGCAGTTCTTCGTCAACACGCCGCACCAGCAATGGAAGACCTGCACCGATCCGCGGCTCGTCGCTACCGCGCGGCGTGGCATCTTCTACGGTATGAACGGTCATCCCGACTACCCGGCGGCCTGGACGCCACAGAAACTCGTTACCGCGCTGCAAGCCCTGTCTTGTTCACTTTATCGCGTGAACGTCAGCGACCAGGAGGGATGGCTCGGGCCCGTCGCGCTGATGGCGCAGCAATGCCAGACGAGCGGCATCACGCTGTTCGCGTGCCTCGACCTGGGGCTTCGGGACGTGTCGACCAACACGCTCTACGCATCGGAGAGCGCTGCGTATACGGCCTGCTATGCGCGCGCAAAAACGGTCGCGACACGGCTCGCACCGTACGGCGTCAAACTGTTCGAGTGCGGCAACGAGCTGACGCGCGACCACGCGATCATTCTGCATATCGGCGACGCCGGCACGAAGCCGGCAGACTTCAATGCCGCGAACTGGCCGATCCTGCGCGGCGCGATACGGGGGATGATGGCGGGCGTGAAGGCGGTGATTGCCGACGCGCAATGCGCCGTGAACTTCTGCGTGGCCGATGTGGCGGCCGCCGACATGCTGTGGGAGGGTTCGCAACCCGATGGTTCGAACACGCCGAACGTGGTGCGTTGGGACGTAACGAGCTGGCACAACTATCAAAGCGACGGCGACCTTTTCGCGATCGGCATCGACACGGCCGGCCCCACGTTCAACCTGCCCGTCTATGCGAAAGCCCGTTACGGGCGGCCGTTCTACGTGACCGAGTGGAACGACAGCGACGACAACCACGATTCGACGAGTTCGCTGCGCGCGAACTACGTGACGAAGACGCTGCAGTCGTACTATGCCAACCGCGATACCTGCCACATCGACTCCGTCATGTACTACGCACTCTCGGCCCAGGACGCGAACACGAACTTCGCCTGGAGCATGGTCGACACCAATCTGCAGCCGATTCAGCCGACCTATGGGGCTTTTAAGGCCTTCGCGAACGGCCATCCGGACCGGTGACTCGTGGTACAGCGCGCCCTCGCACAAAAAATGCTTGACATGTGCGTTGGCGCCGCTAGAATAGCGGTCTTTCTTGCAGCACCCGCACCTTGCCCAGGTGGCGGAATTGGTAGACGCACTAGTTTCAGGTACTAGCGGGTAACTCCGTGGAGGTTCGAGTCCTCTCCTGGGCACCAAGGAAAAGTCGATTCAAGCCACGTCGCTGGATCGCACATGCGAAAAAGCCCGCTCTGCGGGCTTTTTGCTTTTGGGGCGCACTGAAAGCGTGCTCTCGTTTCGCGATAAGCCGAGGTCGAACGAGTATGCTTTTGAGTAAATTTCAGCGACGCCCGTGTTCAATGAGCCGCCTTCGGGGCTTCGATGATTTCGATCACGTCTAGCGCGCGGAAATCATCTGGGTTGCTAGTGAGAAGCGGCAGGTGATGTTCATGAGCCTGAGCGGCGATCCAGAGATCGTTATAACGCGGACGCGGGCTACGGCCCGCCGCCTTCATCATGGTCGCGAGCAGCCCGAATGAACGAGCGGTCTCTCGCGTCACTGCGAGCACCGACAACCGTTCGATGGCACGAAGAAATGCAGTGCGCTGTGCTCGTTCGCGGGCGTCGCTTGGAAGTTGCGCGCCGAATTCCAATTCGCCAAGCGAGATCGCAGAGACATGGACCAACTGGGACCCAGCGACGTCGTAGATTGCTTCAGTGTCGAGAGCACCTTTGCTGAGATCGATCCAGACACACGTATCGACGATTACTTCTGCCACGGATCACGCACCTCGTCGTCGAAATCGGCATTTCGGATATCAGCCATGTACCGATCGGCAACGTCGGCCGGCATCTTTGGGATGCGCTCGAAGGCGTCGCGGAGTGTGACAGCCCGCTCGGGCGGGCTGATCGTGCCAAGCACGGTGTTATTGCGGGTGATCGTGACCGATTCCCCGCGCGCCAAGGCATCGAGCACCTGGTTCGTGCGGCGGGCGAGATCGGTGGCGGTTACAGTAGTCACGTGGACCTCCGGTCAGAACAATACGTATTCTACGTATTCTACGCAATTTATCCAGCCCTCTGACTTGTTTGCGAGTACCAGCCACGTCGCTGGGCCGCACATGCGAAAAAGCCCGCTCTGCGGGCTTTTTGCTTTTGGGGCCTACCGGTGCAACCCACAGGGTTCATCCCCGGCCGCTCAGATCTCCCATGGCGCGAGTGCGCTTGCTGTGATCCCATAGCGCGCCAACACCTCGCGATGCCTCTCAGGTTCCACAGCCTGCACCGCAGCCGCAACGATATGGTGCCGATCGACCTCAAAGAACCCGCGAAGCGCTGCACGCGTGTCGCTACGTCCGAACCCGTCTGTCCCCAGGGCAACGAACGGCGCCTTGACGTATGACGCAATTAATTGCGGATATGCACGAACGTAATCCGTTGCCGCGACAATCGGCGTCTCGCCCGGCAAGCACTTTTCCAAATGGCATTCAGCCCTCCCGTCGCCGGCAAACAGTCGGCGACGCTCGCATTCCCGCGCCCCTCTCGCCAGCTCCGAGAAGCTGGTGACACTCCAAATCTCGGCCGTGACACCCCAATCCCTCGCGAGCAGCCCGGCGGCCGCAATGACCTCGCGCAGAATCGCCCCGGAACCGAGCAACCGCACGCGCGTCTTCCCCGCTTCCGCCTTCGCTTCGTCGAACAGGTACATGCCCTTGACGACCGCGTCGTGCTTGTCCTCCGAAAGCGCTGCCTGCGGATAATTCTCGTTGCCGACGGTGATGTAATAGAACTCGTCCTCCTGATCTTCGAGCATGCGTTTCGTGCCGCTATGCACGATAACCGCCGCCTCGCTCACGAATGCCGGGTCATATGCCCGGCAGTTCGGCACGGTCGACGCAATCAGATGGCTCGTTCCATCCTGATGCTGCAATCCTTCGCCGGCAAGCGTGGTCCGGCCCGAGGTCGCGCCGATCAGAAAACCTCTCGCACGCTGATCCGCCGCGGCCCAGATCAAATCGCCGACGCGCTGGAAGCCAAACATCGAGTAGTAGATGTAGAACGGCAACATCGCGATGCCGTTCACGCTGTAGGACGTGGCGGCCGCAGTCCATGAAGCGAGCGCGCCGGCCTCGGTGATCCCCTCCTCCAGCAATTGACCATCGACGGCCTCCTTGTAGAAGAGCATCGACCCGGCGTCTTCGGGCTCGTACATTTGGCCGACTGGCGAATAGATACCGATTTGGCGGAAAAGATTAGCCATCCCGAACGTCCGGGCCTCGTCGGCAACGATCGGCACGACGCGCGGCCCCACCGACTTGTCTTTGATCAGGTTCGTGAGCAGCCGGACAATGCCGGTCGTAGTCGACGACTCGCGCTCGTCCCCCTGCAGCGCAAAGTGCCCGTATTCGTCGAGACGCGGAACTGCGACACGCTCTGCCCGGCTTGCACGGCGCGGCAGATACCCGCCAAGCGCCGCGCGGCGCGAGCGCAAGTAGGCGATCTCAGGCGAGTCGTCCGCCGGCTTGTAGAAGCGCATCTGCGCCACGGCATCATCGTCCAACGGCAGTGCGAAGCGATCCCGAAACGCCCGAAGTGCATCGACATCGAGCTTCTTCTGTTGGTGCGCGGTCATCCTCGATTCGCCGGCCGCTCCCATTCCGAAACCCTTCTTCGTCTTGGCCAATACGACGGTCGGTGCCCCCTTGTGGCGCTGTGCGGCGTGAAAAGCCGCATAGAGTTTCTTGAAGTCGTGACCACCCCGGCGCAAGCCATCGATTTCGGCGGTCGTCAGCCCGCTCACGAGAGACTTCAGTGCGGGATCCGTATCGAAGAAGTGCGTCAGGTTGTACTCGCCGTTTTTGGCGCCGAGCGTCTGATATTCGCCGTCCACCATCGTTGCGAACCTGCGCAGCAACGCGTGGTGCTTGTCGCGGGCGAACAACGCGTCCCATTCGGATCCCCAGACAACCTTGATGACGTTCCAGCCGGCACCCGCAAAGAGCGCTTCGAGCTCATTGATCACCTGCCCGTTTCCCCGCACGGGCCCATCGAGCCGTTGCAGATTGCAATTGATGACGAAGGTCAGGTTGTCCAGGCGCTCCCGTGCGGCCAGCGACAGCGCCGCAATGGATTCCGGCTCGTCCATTTCACCATCGCCGAAGACGCCCCACACATGACGCGCCGCAGTCCGAGCAAGTCCGCGATGCGCCAGATAGCGTAAAAACCGTGCCTGATAAATCGCACTGATCGGACCGATGCCCATGGAGCCGGTAGGGAACTGCCAGAAGTTCGGCATCAGCCACGGGTGGGGGTAAGAGCACAGTCCGTTCTTTCCGACTTCCTGACGATAGTTCGACAGTTCGTCTTCGGTGAGCCGCCCTTCGAGGAACGCACGCGCATAGACACCGGGCGCGGAATGCGGCTGGAAGTAGACCAGATCGCCCTTCTCTTCATCCGAGTCTGCCCGGAAAAAATGATTGAAGCCGACTTCGAATAACTCTGCTGCCGATGCATAGCTTGCGATGTGCCCACCAAGTTCGCCGTATGACTTATTCGCCCGCACCACCATGGCAAGCGCGTTCCAACGAATAATCGAGGTCAGCTTTTGCTCGATCGCAAGGTCGCCCGGGTACCGCGGCTGGTCGTCGACCGCGATCGTGTTCTGATACGCCGAGTAAGGATGCGGCGACTTTCGGATGTTCAAATTTCGGGCGTGACGATCGAGGCTTTCCAGAATGAAGCGAGCACGGTCCGCACCGGCAGCACTCAGCACGCCTTCCAATGCCTCGATCCATTCGTTCGTCTCTTGTACGTCGTCATCGACCGGACTTCCGCCTGACTGCGCGTAGCCGCTTGCGGCGTCGATATGGGCTTTCAACACTCTCTCCTGCACAGTCCTACCGGGTCTGCACCAATCGACGCGCCCTTGATGGCCTGCCGGTACAAGGGCGCGCGTGCGTGTTTTTGCAGCCGCTTCACTGCATGCAGGCGTCCAGCGCCTGCTTGACGTCGTCGAGAATGTCGGGCACATCTTCGAGACCGACCGAGAGGCGAACGAGGCCTTCCGAAATGCCGTGCGCCGCCCGCTCCTCGGGCGTATAGGTGGAGTGCGTCATGCTTGCCGGGTGCTGTGCCAGCGATTCGCAATCGCCAAGACTCACCGCCCGCGTAAACAGCTTCAGCGTATTCATGAATCGCTTGCCGGCAGGCGCTGAGCCCTTGAGTTCGAACGCGATCATGGCGCCATAGCGCCGCATCTGGCGCGTAGCCAACTCGTGCTGCGGGAACGAGGAAAGGCCGGGGAAATGCACGACTTCGACGGCGGGGTGTGCAGCGAGCATCGCAGCGACCCGTTCTGCGGAGTCGCAATGCCGCTCCATGCGGATGGCCAGCGTTTTCAGGCCGCGCATCAGCAGAAACGCGTCCTGCGGCGACATCACCGCGCCCGTCATGTCCTTCAGGCCATACAAGCGGATCCGATCGATGATTTCCTTGCTGGCGACGGCGATACCGGCGGTCACGTCGCCGTGCCCGCTCAAGTACTTCGTTGCCGAATGAACCGCGACATCCGCGCCGAGTTCGAGCGGCCGCTGCAAATACGGCGTGCAATAGGTGTTGTCGACAACGAGCTTTGCCCCACTCCGATGGGCCAGCTCGGCGATGGCCGCGATGTCGGCCAGCCGCATGTTGGGGTTGGCCGGCGACTCGAAATAGAGCACCTTCGTGTGCGATGTAATGGCCGCCTTCACCGTGTCGAGATTCGACATATCGATGTGCCGCACCCGCACGCCGAATTGACCGATACCATGCTGCAGAAACGCGAAGGTACAGCCATAGAGGGTGCGATCTGCGAGGATTTCATCGCCCGGTCTCAGCAGTGTCCAAAGCGTCGACGTGATCGCCCCCATTCCTGAGGAGAACGCAACGGCTGCCTCCCCCCCCTCCAGCGACGCCATCCGGCCTTCAAGAAGCGCAAGCGTGGGGTTCGAAATGCGCGTGTAGAAGTAGCCTTGCTCCTCGCCGGCAAAACAGCGGCCACCGTATTCGACCGATGGGAACGCGAACGTCGCTGACAGGTACATCGGCGGCACGAGAGACCCCTGATTTTCGATCGGGTCGTAACCGTGGTGAATCGCTCGAGTGCTGAAGCCCGAGTTCACGCGCTTTTCGGACATTTTTCGCGTCTCCATCTTTTCCTGGTTTTGGTGCAAAAAGTCTATGCCTCAGCGCGTGGAAATTGCTCCCAAATTATTGACCTTAGGCGGCCGCCACGGCATGATCCCGTCGTCAACGAGGATATTATTGGAAGGATTTGCCCATGACACCCCACGGACTCGATCGCACCGACTGCGCCCTTCTCGAGGCGCTGCAGGAAAATGGCCGACTGACCGTTGCCGAACTGGGCGAACGCGTATCGCTCACCTCGTCGCCCTGTTGGCGACGCATCAAACGTCTCGAAGAACTTGGGCTCGTGCGGGGGTATCGCGCGATTCTCTCGCCGGAGCATCTGGGCTACGGCGTCACGGCGTTCGTGAACGTGATGATGGGCGATCATGCGCAGCGCGTGCTGCGACAGTTCGAGCAGCGCTTGTCCGAGATTCCGGAGATCATCTCCTGCCACCACGTGTCGGGCAGGTATGACTTTTTGTTGGAGGTGGTTGCGGTCGATCTGAAGTCGTTCGGCGAATTTGCCCGCAACGTCCTTCAGTCATTGCCCGGGGTGAAGGAGATTTATTCGAGTTTCTCGTTAAGCGCCGTCAAGGACGAGCGCATCCTCCCGCTTCCCCACCCCGGAGGGCGCTGACGGGCATAACCCGGCCATCGCGGACCACCACCGCCGAGAACTCAGGTCGGCGCCAGCGCCGCATCGATCAGGCGCTCGACATCTCCATCATGCCGAAACCCGGCTTCGAGCGCGCGATGATCGGTGAGCGGAGGTTGCCGCCCGAAGAGCCGCTCGATCCAGTCGAGCGGCGCGTAGTCGATCTCGAACGGGCCAAAGCGCCGCATCAGCGCTGCAACGATTGACTCGACCGACAGATGCAGAACCGGAGGCGTCCAAACCCGGCTGGCATGCAGGCCTTCGGAAGACAGGCGAGCGGCATGCACGAGATTCTCGACACAGCAGTCGCGCGACATCCACCATGCGGTGGCCAATGGCGAAACCGGGCACGTATAGGCCTCGCCCGACTGTGCCGTACGAAAGAGCTGACTCATGAAGGCGGACCCGTGTCCGGCCCCGGTGACGGGACGGGCGACGATCCCCGGCAGACGCAATGAACGGCCATCCAGGTTGCCCCGCCGCGTCCAATCCGCCAGCACGAGCTCGCCAATCAGCTTGTGCGTGCCGTAGCTGATCGTGGGCTTCGCCGTCGTGTGCTCGTCCATGGTCGCCGGCAGCGCGTCGCCATAGACCGCGACACTGCTGGCGTAGACGACGCGAGCCGCGCGCCCGCGCACCGCGGCCTGCTGAGCAAGACGCTCGAACAGGGCCAGCGTGCCCAACAGATTCACGCGGTCGCCTTCGGCGGGTTCGGCTTCCGCTTGCGCGCCGGGCATGCTCGCCAAATGGAACACGACATCGACGGCTTTCGACAGTAACGGCTCGAGCGTCTCCGGCCGACTGAAATCGCCCACGCGTTCCGTGATTCGCACGTCGTCGAACCGTGCTGAGGATTGCCGATCGATCAGCAAAAGTTCCGATACATCGCCCGCCCTTTGAATACCGTCGCGCAGCAACCGCGCGACGAGCGCAGTCCCGACGAACCCGCCGGCCCCGGTCACCAGCACTCTCATGACGGCGTGCCCTCCCCACCGGCGCGCGCCGCACGCACGACCCGCTGATCGATCGTGCCGAACGGCGCCTGTCCTGCGTCGTCGCGAGCCGTCATCCGGACCCGGTCGCCGAAGTGCATGAAGTGCGTGCGCGCACTGCCTTCGTCGATCATCTCGATCACGCGGCGCTCGGCAATACAGGCCGAGCCCGCATCGCGACCGACGTTGGAGACCGTGCCGGAGCCGACGATCGTGCCCGCCGACAGCTTGCGCGTACGCGCCGCATGAGCGATCAGTTCTCCGAAGCAGAAATTCATCTCGCGGCCATGAGGATGGCCGAACCATTGGTCATTCCACTCGACGTGCAGTCTGAGATGAATGCGCCCGTCGCGCCAGTGCTCCCCGAGCTCGTCAGGCGTGATCGCCACTGCGGCGAAACTCGTCGACGGCTTCGCCTGCAGGAATCCGAAGCCGGTTTTCATTTCGCGCGGCCCGAACGCGCGCAGGCTCCAATCGTTGAGCTGCACGAGCAGGCGAACGCTCTTGAGCGCATCGGTCGCCGATACGCCCATCGGCACTCGCCCCACAATGACACCGAACTCGCCTTCGAAGTCGATGCAGTCGGCTTCGTCGGGCAACGGCACGTCGCTGGCGGGCACGAGAAAGTCGTCGCTCGCACCTTGATACATGACGGGCACGGAATCGAATTCGGGTATCGGCGGCGTA
>CBJMQH010000083.1:0-13705 GCA_966431825.1 uncultured Trinickia sp. | reverse complement strand
GAGCGTTGAAGCGGCGGGGCCGGCCGCTCGGTCCGGGGTCGACACTTTCGTGCACGCAGTCATCGCGAGAAGCCCGGCGAGCGCGAACAGGTAGGCAGCCTTGGTGCCCCGTTTGGCAAGGGTCATGTCGCAGTCCTTACAGAAGAGGTGTGGTCATGGCGGCTGCCGCGCTTCGCACGCATGCATCTGAATGCCGCCGGGCGTCAAACAGTGTGTCCGATATATCAGACGGCTATCTGTTGTATCGGATTGAGGCCGAGTGTTAGGCGTAGAAATCGCCGCCGCAACTGGCGTCAATGCCAATTGCGGCAGGAATATTGATGGGGTTACGGGTTAGCCAATGAGCCGCGAAAGCTTCCGACGAAAGGGCGAGGCGCGCCACAGGGTGGCGACGCCCTGAGTCAGGTCCATTTCGGGCAAGGCGAGCGGCTGTTCGGTGGGGAAGATTTGACGGATAGTGTCCCGCGCGTTGCACAGGCCCAGATGTCGGTTGTCCTGGTTCTGTTCGAAGAATGCGCCTCGGCCACCGAGCATTCCGGCGAGACCGATGCAGTACGCGCGCACTTGCGGCTCGGTCATCTCCGACATGGAGAGCGTGTTGATGCCAAGGTCCACACGCAACCGCGATTTCGCGAGTCGATGGAACATGTAGTTCGGTACGAACACGAAGTCGTACTGCGTGAGAGTGGACCAGTCGGTCCGTTCGTCGGCAAAGTGGACGTTCGGGAAAAAGCGGCTCAGGTAGATCGCGGAAAAATAGAGCGATTCGGGCAGGTCGACGCAGATGTAGGTCGAATTCGGCACGACGTTACGCAGCAGGTACGCGAGCGCGCCGAAGCCGGAGCCGATTTCGAGCAGGACGGCACGCCGCGAACCGCTGATTTCATCGAACACGCCGGAAGCCTTCAGCAATGCGAGCCGTTCCAGGTAGACGAAAAGGTCGTGATTCAAAATGACGTCGTCGCACCTGAAGCCCGATTCGCCGAATGCCTGCGGCAACGACAGGCGGCCGAACTCGGGGTACGTCTCCATCAATTTCGCGTAGCGTTTGCTCCACCAGGGCGTGGGGCCGGCTGCGAGCTCGTCGAGCCGGGCCTGCACGAGTGCGTCGAAGTTTTCCGGAACGGCGCGTGGTGTCGGCAGCCCTTCGGCGAGCGTCAAGCCCATGTACGAACCGCTGAAGGACATCGTAAAGAGCCGCAGCACCTGCAGCGTCTGCCTATCCATGTTGCGGATGGCACGGTAGCTCGAAAAGACCTCGTGGTCGGCCAACCAGTTCGCTGCGGGATGGTTGACGGAACGATCGAGGCGATGCGTCGCGATGTACCGCTCTCTCGATTCGATCAGGTGTCCGATCCAATCGACGATGCGAGCCGACAGGGCGTACTCCGCGTCGGTCAGCGGGGCGCTGTCGCCGGGTAAGACGTAGCGTTCGTCGTCTGCCACAAGCGGCTGGGCGAGGCGTGCGGCATCCGAGCCGGTGACGCTCATGGTGCGAGCCCCGCGCTTGCGGCCGCGGTCGGCGGCGGGCGAACCTCACGCCGGAGATGATGCGTGCTCAAGCAACGTCCGTTCCGGACGGCGCAGGGATGTCTCGCGGGGCGCTCGAACGCCGTGCTCGCAGGTACTGCGCCAACGCGATGCGCAACCTTTCCGTGGGGATCTCGATGACCCGGTTCAGCGCCAACGCCGCAAAGATGCAAAAGAGCGCTGCAATGACCACGTTGCCCAAATACGCCTGTCCGAACGGAACCTTCCACCATGTCAATATCCCGATGACGATGCCGTGAATGAGGTAGAGCGGGTACGACAGATCGCCCAACTGCCGGTCGATGCTCGATCTGCGCGTGAACTGGAAAATGAACGGGACTGCGAGGGCAAACGGAATATAGAGGAACCAGAATCGAGGCTCGTCGACAGACCAGTTGGATCGAGAGGGAAGAACGATCGCATGTCCCGAGCGAACGTAGGCGATCCAGCCGAAAAACGCGACGAGGCTCGCGAGCCCGACCCACCGGTGCAGGTCGGGCCGCGGCAGCATCTTCTGCAGATGGTACGAGGCACTGCCGAGCAGGAACATGCTGACTGCGCCGGGGAAGAAGTAATTGCCCCAGATGCCGCTGCGCTGGTCGCAGACAGTCATCAGGACGAAACGCAAGGCGAGTGCGATCGCGAGGCAAATCAGCGTTCGCCTGCGCGACGTGACGATGAACGGAGCAATCGCATAGAACCAAAGCTCGCTGGAGAGCGACCACGCCTGCCCGATCAGCATGTAGTAGTCGGCCAATATGCCGCCGCCATGGGCCGCCAGCCAGCCGACGAGCGCCGGGGGACCCGCGTGCTCGACGCGCACGCGGACAAGAAACTGGTGGACGTCCTGGCCCAGGATGAACAGATTGGAGAACGAAGTGGCCAGGTGTTTAACGAGAACGCCGGGCGCTGAAAGATCGAAAACATTGATGTTGCCGGCGACCTCATACCAGGCGAAACCCAGCATCAACGTTGCCCAGTACGCAGGATACAAGCGCCAGGCACGCGCAGCGTAAAAGCGGCGAATCCACGGCTCGTTGCCGTGCAATGCGTACTTCTCGTTGATCACCATCGCCATGTAAAAGCCGGAGATGACGAAGAAAAGCAGGACGGCCACTGCACCGTTGAGCAGCTTTTGCGGTGTCTCATGGATATGCCACAGAACGACCGACAGCGCGAGGAATACCCTTATCAGCCCCATTCTCGTAGTCCTTGTACTCGTCCCACCGATATCAGGCCCCAAATAAGAGGCGCAGCGCTGGAAACGGGAATGATGGATGTCAAAAAATATAAAAAAATTCCGCATGGTCAAGCGAGATGAAGACCTCTCGACCAGGACTGGTGCGGCCCGCGTAAAAAATACGTTCAATGAACGATGGATGTGTGAATTCGTTTCCGATTTATCGTTTTCATCATGTCTTTAAAAGTTCGTAAACCGGTAAATTGGATAGGTGTACGGTAATCCTGTTAAGCGGCAATGTGGCGTTTTTAAAGATTGCTTTTGCTGGATTGCTACGTACAATGGCTCCGCATCTGGTTGGCATTCCTGTTTCCGACACGAGAAATGGATCCTATGACAGAACCAGTTTGTAAGCGTGCGAATCACGCGCATGAAAAGTGCTTGGCCGGGTCTCGTTTTTGCTCCCCGCCGCCCACCTGACGATTTGCCCTCGCGCATCGACGCCGCCTGTTGTGCCGGGCGAGCAGCCCGCAGTCGCAGCGATAGCCGAATTTCAACCGGCAATGCACCTGTGCGCCGCGCAAGCCACACGTGCACGAACGGATGAAACAACCTGCAAACCGCGCATTGGCGCGGCCGCGCCGGACGCTATTCACGGTCCGTGCATGTCAGCAACCCGCTGTTCAATGCAAGGAAAGGGCGCATGGACGCATTGTTCGTCAATCCTGACTCTTCGGCGAAGGCCTATCAGGGATTGGCCAAGACTTACTCGGCAATCGAGCCACCGACCTGGGCGTTATTGCTTGCGCAATCGTGCCGATCGAAGGGATTCGATGTGGGCATTCTCGATTGCGACGCCGAGCGTCTGACGCTGGAACAGTCTGTCAATCGGGTCGAGGACGCCAAGCCGCGTCTTGCGGTATTCGTGCTCTATGGGCAAAACCCCAATTCGGGGACAACCGGCATGATCGGCGCGATTGCGCTGGCGCGCGCACTGAAGGAGGCGGTGCCCGGGCAGAAGGTCTGTTTCGTCGGCTCGCACGCGAGCGCGCTGCCCATGGAGGTCCTCTCGCACAAGTGCGTCGACATCGTGCTGCTCAACGAGGGCGTCTACGCCTTGCACGACTTGCTGCAAAGCAATCTCGCGAGCGACCTCGCGCATATCCGCGGGATCGGCTACAAGCAGCGTGGCCCGGCCGGCACACCGATCCCTACGTTGAACGCGCCGCAGCGCGTCGTCCCGCAGGCACGCATGGACGAAGATCTGCCCGGCTATGCATGGGACCTCTTGCCTTACAAGGAAAAGCCGCTCGATCTGTACCGAGCCCACTTCTGGCATGCACGATTCAACCATGCCGGGCGCACGCCGTTCGCGGCAATCTATACCTCGCTCGGCTGCCAGTTCGCGTGCGACTTCTGCATGATCAACATCGTCAACCGGACCGATAACGGCGAGCACATTACGGCTGCCGAGTCGCGCGGCATGCGGTTCTGGAGTCCGGAGTGGGTCGCACGCGAGATGCGCAAGCTCGCCGACCTCGGCGTGCGAACCTTGCGTATCAGCGACGAAATGTTCTTTCTCAATCGCCGCTACTACGGCCCTGTTCTGCAGCAGGTCATCGACAACGAATTCGGTTTCAACATGTGGACCTATTCGCGCGTCGATACGGTGCGCAAGGACGCGCTCGATATGTTCAAGCGGGCCGGTGTGAATTGGCTCGCGCTCGGAATCGAGGCCGGCAACCAGACCGTGCGGCAGGAAGTCTCGAAGGGGTCCTTCAAGGAGATCAATATCCGCGATGTCTGCAAGACGATCAACGACGCGGATATCGACATCATCAGCAACTACATCTTCGGCTTTCCCGACGATACGACGGAAACGATGCAGCAGACGCTCGACCTCGCGCTCGAACTCAACACGGAGATGGCCAACATGTATCCGTGCCAGGCCTTGCCGGGCAGCCCGATCTTTCGGATGGCAAAGCAAAACGGCTGGGCGCTGCCGGACTCCTACGAGGGGTATGCGTTCCTCTCTTACGAAAGCCAGCCGCTGCCGACGAAGCACTTGAGCGCCGCCGAGGTGCTGAAGTTCCGCGACGAAGCCTGGAAGACATATTTTACGCGGCCTGACTACCTGAGCCTTGTCGAGCGCAAGTTCGGGGCTGTGGAGCGGCTGAACGTCGAAGCCATGGCCAGCATTCCTCTGAAACGCAAACTACTGGGCGACTGAGGGGACATCATGATCATCACGCGGACACCGTTCAGGATCTCGTTCTTCGGCGGGGGAACCGACTACCCAGCCTGGTACCGGGAACACGGCGGCGCGGTGCTGGCCACCACAATCAACAAGTATTGCTACATCAGTTGCCGCCGCTTGCCGCCGTTCTTCGAGCACAAGCACCGTGTCGTCTATTCGCGGATCGAGAACGTCGTGCGCAACGACGACATCCAGCACCCGGCGGTGCGCGCCGTGCTGAACTGGGCTCGTGTGGAAGAGGGGCTCGAAATCCATCATGACGGCGACCTGCCGGCGCGTTCGGGGCTCGGTTCCAGTTCGTCGTTCACCGTGGGCCTCGTGCATGCCCTGTACGGGCTCGGCGGGCGCATGGTCAACAAGGACGAGCTTGCGAAAGACGCGATTCATATCGAGCAGAATCTGATGGGCGAGCATGTCGGATCGCAAGACCAGATATCGGCCGCATTCGGCGGATTCAATCGCATCGACTTTCATCCTCAGGGTTCGTTCGACGTCGTTCCGATCCTGTTGCCGCCTGAGCGTCGCGAGGCATTGCGCAGCCACCTGATGCTCTGCTTCACCGGATTCTCTCGGCTGGCGTCGGAGGTGGCGAAGTCGAAAATCGAGAATCTGAAGAACCGCGAATCCGAGTTGAGGAACATGCGCGAGATGGTCGACGAAGGTCTCGCCATCCTCCAGGACCCGCGGCGCCCGCTCGAGGACTTCGGCAAGCTGCTCGACGCCAGTTGGCGGTACAAGCGGCGCCTCTCCGACCGCGTATCGACGCCTGCGATCGACCACATCTACGATACGGCGATCAAAGCCGGGGCAATCGGCGGCAAGATCCTCGGCGCCGGCGGCGGCGGCTTTTTGCTGCTGTTCGCCAAGCCGTCCCGGCAAAGTGCGATTCGGGAGCGGCTCCAACATCTCGTCCATGTGCCTTTCGAGTTCGAAGAAACGGGCAGCCGTGTCGTCATCTACCAACCGAACGGTCTCTGACGCATGGATCGCGCTGCGTCCATCTACGTCGCCGGCCATACGGGCCTGATCGGCTCGGCCATGGTGCGAAGGCTCAGGCACGAACGGTTCGACAACCTCCTGCTCGTCGACCACGCGGATCTCGACCTGACCGACACGGTCGCCGTCGACCGTTTTTTCGCCCGGACGGCGCCGCGTTACGTCGTGCTCGCGGCGGGGCGAGTGGGGGGCATTGTCGAAAACAGCACGTATCCGGCCGATTTCATGGAGGCGAACCTCGCCATCCAATTGAACGTACTGCGTGCGGCGCATCGAACGGGCGTCGAGAAGCTGATCCTGTTTGCGTCTTCATGCATGTACCCGCGGGAATGCGAGCAGCCGATGGCCGAAACGACTTTGCTCTCGGGGCAGCCCGAGCCGACGAGCATGGCCTACGCTGTGGCGAAGCTTGCCGGCATGCAGCTCTGCCTCGCTTACAACAGGCAGTACGGACGGCAGCGTTTCATTCCGGTGATACCGAACAGCGTGTACGGCCCCAACGACGAATTCGATCCCAATGCCGGTCACGTGCTGTCTGCGCTGATTCGCCGCTTTCATGAGGCCAAGCGTTCAGGGGCGGGGTGCGTGACGCTGTGGGGAAGCGGTACGCCCCGCCGCGAGTTCGTGCACAGCGACGACGTCGCAAGCGCCGCGTTGATGCTGCTTGCTGTCGATACCGATGGCACGGCTGTGCCGCTACCACTGAACGTCGGCACGGGTACCGATCTTTCGATCCGCGAGCTCGCGCGAAAGGTCGCCCGCGCGGTCGGCTACGAAGGCGATATCGCATGGGACCGCAGCAAACCGGACGGCGCACCGCGCAAGCTGCTCGACAGTACGCGCATCCGGTCGCTCGGCTGGCAGCCGCAGATCGATTTCGATGCAGGACTGACAAACACTTATCGTTGGTATGTCGAGCATGGGCACAATTGAACAGGCCGTACAGGCGCAGACCGACGAGGGTTTTGTCGATCTGCGCGAAAAGGCACATTGGGTATGGCGGGAAACCCTTGCCGTGCATCGGCGTGCGCCAGAAACGCGGCTCGCGTCGTCACTGTCGTCGGTCGAGCTGTTCGTCGCGCTGTATTACGGCGGCGTGCTGCGCTTCGAGCCATCGAATCCGCGCTGGGACGGGCGCGATCGCTGTATCGTCAGCAAAGGTCATGGGTCGATCTGCCTTTATCCGATCCTCGCTGACCTCGGCTTTTTCCCGCTCGACGCACTCGCCCACGTTTGCGAGGCGGGCAGCTTTCTAGGCGGGATTCCCGATCCCGTCATTCCCGGCTACGAAACCGTGAACGGCTCGCTCGGTCATGGCCTCGGCGTTGCGAGCGGCATCGCGCTCGCGCTCAAACGCAAGCGCAGCGACCGCAGCGTGTTCGTCGTCTGCGGCGACGGCGAGTTGCATGAAGGCGCGAACTGGGAAGCCATCATGTTCGCGGCACAGCACGGCCTCGACAACCTGCATCTGATCATCGACGACAACCGGATCAGCATGCTCGCCTATACCGACGAGATCGTCACGCACGACGGCTTTTCGAACAGGCTCGCAGCATTCGGCTGGGATTGCCTGACAGTTGACGGCCACGACGTCTATGCCGTGCGCGATGCGCTCGCCAGGCAGAAGTCTGCCGCCGCAGGCAAGCCGAAGGCTTTGGTTGCTCGCACGCTGAAAGGACACGGTGTGCCGGGGCTCGAGAATGCGCCGCTGTCGCACATCATCAACCCGAAGCCGGATCTGCTTGATCGCCTCCTGGAGCAACGGCCATGACCGATCCCGCCACGCCGCTCAAGCCCGTTGCCATGCGCGATGCGTTCCTGCAACGGATTCTCGGCGCCATGTCGAGCGACGACAAGGTCTTCTTCACGTGTGCGGACTTCGGCTCGCCGGTCCTCGATCGCATTCGGGAAGCGTTTCCCGAGCGCTTCGTGAACGTCGGCATTGCAGAACAAAACCTGATCAACGTGTCGGCCGGACTTGCGCTCGAAGGGTTCACGGTGTTCGCGTATGCCATTGCACCGTTTATCACGATGCGATGCTATGAGCAGGTCCGCGTGAGTCTTGCGCTGCTCTCCGAGGTGAGGCCGCTCAACGTCAACCTGATCGGCGTCGGAGCCGGCTACAGCTACGTCGTTTCGGGACCGACGCACCAGTGTTACGAAGACATCACGCTGATGCGCGCCATGCCGAACTTTCAGGTGCTCTCGCCGGCTGACCATGTCAGCGCGGCAGCGTTGTTCGACGGGTGTGTCGGGACGATCGGACCAAAGTATTTGCGCTTCGACGCGCAAGTGCTGCCGGTCGTCTACGCGGACGGGCCGCCCGATGTCGAGCGCGGCTTTCATGTTCATAGGCACGGCCAGCGGATTTGCCTCGTCGCTACCGGCTACATGTTGCATACGGCCTTCAAAGTCGCCGCCCGACTGTCGACGGAAGGGTGCGACGTAGGTTTGATCGACCTGATCGACTTGGCGCGATTCTCCGCCACGCAATTGCACGATGCGCTGGCGCCATATGCGGGCATTGTGACCTTGGAGGAGGGCTTCAGCGGGCGCGGCGGCATGGACGCCATGCTGTTCGAATTTGTCGCGCGGCATGGGCTGCCGGCCAAGGTGTTGAACCTCGGCGCGCAGGGCGGCTACCGCTTCGAACTTGGCACACGCACCGATCTGCATGAGAAAGCCGGCATCGGGTTTCATGCCGTGCTCGCGCGCGTGCGTGAGTTCGACGCGGCGCTTTGACGCGCGAGCCGCTATGGGCGAATCAATTCGTGGAGACAACATGAAATTTCCGTTGATGCGCAACAACATCCTGCGTGAGGACCTCGATGCCGTCATCGAGCATTTGAAGCAGGACGATCCGAAGCTCACGCACGGCGCGAATGTAAAGGCATTCGAAGAGGAGTGGTCGGCGTGGTTGGGCGTCAAGTACAGCGTGCTCGTCAACTCAGGGGCTTCTGCGAACCTGCTGACGATGGCCCTGCTCAAGATTCGTCATCCTGAAGGCGGGGAAGTGATCGTACCGCCGCTCACCTGGGTCTCCGACATCGCCTCGGTGCTGCATCACGGGTTCACCCCGGTTTTTGTCGATATCGACCCGTACTCGCTGGCCATGGATTCCGAGGCTGTCATCGCGAAACTCTCTGACAAGACGCGTGCGGTCTTCCTGACCCACGTCCAGGGCTTCGACGGGCTGACCGACACGCTGCTGGACACGCTCTCACGGCGCAACATCCCGTTGATCGAAGACGTCTGCGAATCGCACGGCGCGACGCACGGCGGGCGCAAGCTCGGCAGCCTGGGGTGGATTTCGAATTTTTCGTTCTACTACGCGCACCACATGAGCACGATCGAAGGGGGGATGATTTGCACCGACGATCCCGAGGTCTATCAGCAGGTACGCATGCTGCGCTCGCACGGTATGGTGCGCGAGGCGAACGATCAGGACGTACGCGGCGCGTGGCAGCGTGCGAACCCGGCACTGAACCCCGATTTCATCTTTGCCTACGCGGGGTACAACGCGCGTAACACGGAGATCGGGGGCATCCTCGGGCGCAGCCAGCTCAAGCGCCTCGACGAGAATGTCAGGCTTCGCACGGCGAACCTTGAACGCTTTCTGGGCCAACTCGATACGAAGAAGTACCGGACCGACTTCAAGCTCGAAGGGTCGAGCAACTACGCCTTCAATCTTGTCTTGAAGAAGGCCGACGAAGGTTTCGTGCAGCGGCTCATGGCGACGATGCGCGAGTCCGGGATCGAGTTCCGGCGTGGGAGTGCCGGCGGCGGCAATCAATTGCGGCAGCCTTATCTGAAAGGGATCGTACCGGACGGCTATCACACTCAATTCCCGCACACCGAACATATTCATTTCTACGGTTTCTATATTGGCAACTTTCCCGATCTGCGCGATGCGGAAATCGACGCGCTTTGCGCGATTTTGAACGCGGTCGATTGAACGCCATGACTTGCGCGATCATCCTGGCGGGCGGGCTCGGTACGCGTCTGCGGCCGCTCGTGCCCGATCTTCCGAAGCCGATGGCGCCCGTCAACGGGCGGCCCTTCCTCGAGCACCAGATGGACTATTGGATCGGGCAGGGCGTGAGCCGTTACATCCTGTCGGTCGGGTACCGACACGAAGCGATCGTCGATCACTTCGGCCGCCGCTATCGCGGCGTGCCCGTCGATTATGCGATCGAGCAGGCGCCGCTCGGCACCGGGGGCGGCCTGCTGGCGGCCGTGCAGCGCACGGCGCTCGATGCGCCGTTCGTTGTCCTGAACGGCGACACGTTTTTCGAAACCGACCTCGACGCCTTACGCCGGTTTCACGCGGAACGGCGTTCCGCCTGGACGATCTCGCTCTTTCGCCCGAGCGAGGCAGGTCGATATATGGGCATGCAGGTGGAAGCCGACGGGCGGATTCGCGCACTGAAATCGAAGAGCGGCGAGCCCGGCGGTCTCGCGAACGGCGGTGCCTATCTGATCGAACCGATTGCCCTCGCCCAGCTGCGTTTCGGTGCGGGCACACGGGTTTCGCTCGAAGACGAGATTCTGCCGGCGGCCGTCGAATCGGGCATCGCGCTATACGGTATGGAATGTCCGGGGCGCTTCGTCGATATCGGCGTGCCCGACGACTACCTGCTCGCGGCGCAGCTGCTGGCGCATTGACGGAGTCGATCATGTCGAATTCGTTAGCCGTTCTGAAGGACAACCTGCGAGACTCGATCGCCGCGAAGCGGCATTTTCTCGAGCAGGAAGATCAACTCGAGATCTTCGGTCGGGCCGTGGACGAAGTGATCGCGCGCTACCGTCGGCGCGGGCGCTTGTACATCGCCGGCAACGGTGGCTCGGCGGCGGACCAAGCCAGGCACCGCGCCGACTATTGCGTCGTGGCGGCCGGGCAGCGGACGAGCACGATTCAGGAATTGCATATCGTCCTGGCGCATACGCTTTGCGAATGCGTCGGGCGAGCGATCTTCCCGCAGTGATTTCTTCACAAGGAGCCTATTCGTGCCTTACTCCATTCTCGTGACGGGCGGTGCCGGCTATCTGGGGTCGACGATGGTTCCCGACCTGCTCGCAGCCGGTCACAAAGTGACGGTGCTCGATAACTTCATGTTCAAGCAGGGCAGCCTGAACCATATCTGCCACGACGCGAATTTTTCGGTCGTCAAGGGCGATGTTCGCGTACAAAGCGTCGTTGCGCCGCTCATCAAGGAGGCCGATGTCGTCATCCCGTTGGCGGCACTCGTGGGCGCACCGTTGTGTTCCCAGGACCCGGTCGGGGCAACGACGGTGAACCATGACGCGATCGCGATGATGCTCAAGCTGCTCTCGAAAGAGCAGCGCGTGCTCATGCCCACCACGAACAGCGCGTACGGGACGGGGGACGAGAACCACTTCTGCACCGAAACATCGCCGCTGCGCCCGATCTCGCAGTACGCGATCGAGAAGGTCGCGGTCGAGAAGATGTTGATGGAGCATCCGAATGCCATCAGCTTCCGTCTCGCCACGGTATTCGGCATGTCGCCGCGTATGCGGATCGACCTGCTCGTCAACGATTTCACGTACCGTGCCGTGCATGACCGCTTTGTCGTGCTTTTCGAAAGCCACTTCAAGCGAAACTACATTCACGTGCGCGACGTGTCGCGCGTATTCCTGCACGGGCTCGATCACTACGAGCAGATGAAAGGGCAGATTTTCAACGTCGGCTTGTCCGATGCGAACGTGTCGAAGAAGACGCTCTGCGAAAGAATCAAGGCGCAGTGTCCGCAGTTCGTATTCGTGGAGGCGCCCGTCGGGAAAGACCCGGACCAGCGCGATTACGTCGTGTCGAATGCCAAGATCGAGGCGACGGGCTTCAAACCGCAATTTTCGCTCGACCGCGGCATTCGTGAACTGATCAAGGGTTTCACCATGATCAAGAACAGCGTGTATTCCAACGTCTGACGCGTTCAATACCAAGGACTCGAGACATCATGAGGCTCTCGCTTGAGAAGCTTGCGCCCGTCGGTATGCTGGGGCAAATGCTGCGTCACCGCGCCGTCGTTCTCGCGCTCGCGCGGCACGACCTGGAGAGTCGCTATGCGGGCACGCTCGGCGGCACGCTGTGGGCCTTCGCGCATCCGGCGGCCATTGTCACGGTGTTCTATTTCGTCTTCGCGATCGGCTTCAAGTCGCAGGGGCCCAGCGGTACGCCGTTCATCCTCTGGTTCGTGTGCGGCCTCGTGCCCTGGTTCTACTTCAACGAGACGCTGCTTGCCATTACGAATGCCATCACGGGCAACGCTCACCTCGTCAAGAAGACGGTTTTCCCAACCGAGGTGCTGCCCGTGGTCCACGTGATTTCGGGCCTGTTCTCGCACCTGATTTTTCTGCTCATCCTGGGTGCGATGCTCGTTTCGTTTCACGTGCCGTTCTTCGCCGAGCGGTTGCTCGTCGTCTATTACCTGGGTTGCGCGATCGTCTTGCTGCTCGGCCTCGGCTGGCTCTTTTCGTCGCTTCAGGTTTTCTTTCGCGACATCGGCCAGGGCCTGACGATCGTTCTCAATCTCTGGTTCTGGGGTACACCGATCGTTTGGGTGCAGACGATCATGCCGGCGAAGTACCAATGGGTGTTTTTCTACAACCCGATTTACTACATCGTGGAGGGCTATCGCGGCCTCTTGATCTACCCGCAGCCGCGCTGGCCCGGCATCGAACAGACGCTGTGGTTCTGGGCGCTGAACTGCTCGATCCTCGCCGCCGGCGGATACACGTTTCGCCGCCTGAAGCCGGAGTTCGTCGATGTCATTTGAGCCTCCCGTCACGCGCGCAGACGTCGCGATTTCGGTGCGCGACGTATCGAAGAAGTTCCGCCTGTTCGACTCGCCGCGAGAGCGTCTGGCGGAAGCGCTGCATCCGCTGCGCAAGCGCTATCACCGGGAGTTCTGGTCGCTGCGCGACGTCTCGTTCGACGTTTATCGCGGCGAAATCGTCGGCATTCTCGGGCGCAACGGCTCCGGCAAATCGACGTTGCTGCAGATCATCTGCTCGGTGATGCGGCAGACGAGCGGGACGGTGTCGGCCCACGGGCGCATTTCCGCATTGCTCGAACTGGGCGCCGGGTTCAACCCGGAATTCACGGGCCGCGACAACGTGCTGCTGGGCAGCGCCATCGTTGGCTTGAGCCGCCAGCAGATGCTGGCGCGAATGCCGGACATCGAGGCGTTTGCCGATATCGGCGCGTTCTTCGATCAGCCCGTCAAGACGTATTCGTCGGGTATGTTCGTACGTGTGGCGTTCGCGGCGGCCATCCACGTCGACCCCGATATCCTCGTGGTGGACGAGGCCTTGAGCGTTGGGGACTCCAAGTTTCAGCACCGCTGCTTTCAACGGATCCGCGAATTCATGGATCGCGGCAAAACGATCCTTGTCGTCTCGCACAGCGTCGACATGCTGCTTCGCATGTGCCATCGCGGGATCGTGCTCGATCAGGGCACGGTGCGCCACATCGGCCCGATCGCCAGTGCAGTGTCGAGCTACCAGAACCTGCTGTTCGGCACGTCACGAACGGCGAGCGTCGACAATGGCATATCGAGCGCGGCCGATGGGCCCGCCACGCTTCCGGATGCCGACGTGGCGCTCGACATCCGCTCGGCCGACACACGGGACAAGGTCTGCGAGCATCCTTTTTATAACAAGCACGAGACGCGCCTCGGCGCAGGCGCGGCGAAGATCGTCGACTTCGAACTGGTGGCCGCGGG
>CBJMQH010000082.1:0-13715 GCA_966431825.1 uncultured Trinickia sp. | reverse complement strand
GCCGAGCAAGACTACTTCGTCGACGGGGTGACCGAAAGTCTGACCTCGGACTTGTCGCGCATCAGTGGCTCCTTCGTTATCGCCCGGAATACTGCGTTCACCTATAAAGGTAAGCCTGTCAATGTGAAGCAGATCGGGCGCGAGTTGAACGTTCGGTATGTGCTGGAAGGCTCAGTGCAGCGCAGCGGGAAACGGCTTCGAGTGAATGTGCAGTTGATCGATGCCGAAACCGGCATGAACCCGATGCGTCCGGTCTTCGCGCGGCGCTCATGCTACGCCGACCGCCGCGCGCCGCTGATCGTCGTCGGCGCGCGTGAAGATCGCGCAACGATCGCCCACCTGTTCGACGCGGGTGCCGACGATGTCGTGCTGTTTCCCGTCAATGCCTACGAACTGACCCTGCGCGTGCATCTCGCACTGCGCCGCCATCAACCTGTTCAACCGGGCACGGACGGCGACCGGCTGACGTGCGGACGGTATATGCTCGATCGCCGGACCTGCACTGTCTGGATCGATGAGCAAGCCGTGCGGCTCACGTCGCGCGAATTCGCCATCGTCTGGCTGCTCTGCACGACGCCCGGCGAATACGTGAGCCGGCGTCAGATCGCGGGTGCCGTCTGGAGCAGCGCGGAAGACATCGTCGGTCGAAGCCTGGAACAGCACATCTACAAGCTGCGAAAGAAGCTCAAGCTCGACGGCTCCCACGGTATGCGCCTGCGTACGATGTACGCGCACGGTTACCGCGTCGAACTCGACGACGACCACGACGTTGCGACCGCCCAACCGGCCGCAGCCCACGCCACCACGCTTGCCGGCCACGCGCTGGCGGCGGCGGCCGCGGTCGGTTACGGCTATAGCTACGGCTATGCGAGCCATGCACCGCTCGGCGTATCCATCACGAGCGGTTTGCCGCTCCCATCGGATGCTCGGAACCACGCCGCAGGCGCCGATGCGGTAGGGCTCTCGCGTGCCTGGCACGCACCGGCGCAGGGCGATGCGGTGTTCAGGAGTACCGCGCGAGCCGTCGACCACGCGCGATCGGAACACAGCCGGGGCGAGCACGTTCGGCTGGTCGCGTGCCCGCTGCCGAGCGCGAGTTAGCGTTAGCCTCAGGGTTTCGAAACGACTGTGCCCGCCGGCCCCGCAGGTGACCGGCGGGCACAGCCCGCAGCCGGTGCAGCACCGATCAGAGATCGAGCACGCGCGGTGACAGCAGGAAGAGCCGCTCCATATGGCTGTGCTGGTCGTTGCGGTAGCGGAACAGCGCGCCGAGCAACGGGATCTTCGAGAGCAGCGGAATGCCCGTCTCGCCGTTCGTCAGATTGTCGAGTCGGTAACCCGCAATCAGCAAGCTGTCCCCCTGACCGACGAACGACTCCGTGTTGATCGTGCTCGTGGTGATGACGGGAATGTTGTCGACCGCCTGCGAAGTGAGCGAACCGTCTTCGATGTGCACCTTGAGCTTGATCTGGCGCTGGCCGTTTTCGTCGACGACCATCGGCAGCACGCGCAACGAGACGCCCGTGGACACGCTGTACAGGTCCGCCGACGTATAGCCCGACACCCGCACGAAGAAGCGGGTCTTCTGATCCATCACCGCCTCGACGTTATTCAACGTCGCCACCTTCGGACTGGCCTCGATGCGGGCAAGATTGCTTTGCTGCAGCGCGTTCACGCGTGCAAGCAGATAGCGGCCGGCGTTACCGAGCACGGCTGTCAGCGATGCGCCGACCGGCGTCGTGTTGATGACGGTCGTGCCGTCCTGCAGCGTCTGCGTGCCGAACAGCGGGTTGATCGAGCCGTTGTAGCCGTTCTGCTGCGTCGCGCCGGTGCCGGTCTGCAAATCGACGTGGCTGTTGTGCGCACGCCAATCGACACCGATTTGCTTGAGCGCATCGTCGTCGATCTCGATGATGTGCGCCTCGATCTCGATCAGTTGCGGCTTGACGTCGAGCTTGTTGATGAGGTCGTCGTAGACCGACAGGCGCTGCGGCACGTCGCGGATCAAGATCGAATTCGTGCGCGGGTCCGCCTCGATGATCGGCAGGCTCGCGGGGCCGCCGACCGCATCGCTCGATTGTGCGCCGCCCGCCGCGTCACCTGCACCGGTGCCCGTGTAAGTCTGCATCGACGCCAGATTCATCGACGGCCCGCCGGCCGACATGCCGCCCAGCAACCCGGCAATGCCCGGCGCGGGCGCATTCGCGCCGGCCATCGACTGCGGCAGCGGCGGATTCACGCCGCCTTCGACGCCGCCGCCGCTCGTGCTGCCGGCCACATCCTGCATCGGCTGCATCCGCATCATCGCGGGCGTCTTCGCGGAACGCAGATCGCTTGCGATGTAGCCGTTTTCCGTCTCGTTGCCGTCGCCCGGGTGATACATGTGCGACAGGATGCTGGCCACGCCGGCCACTCGCACCGTCTTGCCGTCGATGTCGACGTTGTGATCGTCGGCCCAGGCGTGATGGAGCGGGAACACACGGATCGTCGAGCCTGCGCGCTGTGCTACCCGATCGTCGAGCCGACGTGCCACCTGCGCCACGAGCTGCACGTAGGGCGGGGGCCCGCTCACGAGCGCCGTCCCCTGACCCTCGTCGTAGGTGATCGGAAAGTGAGGATTGGAGATACCGAGTTGTTGCAGCGCGCGCGCCAGTTCATCGGTACTCGCGTGATCGAGCTTCACCATCTGCCGCGTCACACTGTTCACATCGCTGATCGACAGGACGTTGCCGTCGTAGAACCAGACAAAGCCGAACGTGGAAGCCAGTGTGTCGAGAAAGCGCTGCGGCGACATGTCGAAACGGCCTGTCACCGTGCCGTGCACGTCGTTCGAAATCGTAGCCGGCACCCCTTGCCCGGCTGTGAAATCGCGCAGTACGTCCTTCAGGTCCTTGCCTTCGACCGACACGTGCACCATCGCGCTATGCCAGCGCACGGGCGCCGCGTCGGCAGCAGGTCCGACCGTTGCAACCGTGAGAAGCGCCGCCACCCAGGCAGCGAGAACGAGCCGTTTGTTTTTCATGACATCGCAGGATGTTGGGAGAGTTGACCGCGGCGACGAATGCGCCCGAATCGAAGCGATCGGGCGTGGGTCGGTGATCCGCGAGCCCCCGATTGAGCGTGCCGAGTCGGCCGATGCTCGCGTTGACTCAATGTATCGAATGCGCATCGCTGCGATCTTCAACAAATCTGAGTTCGACGCGATTTTTGAGGAGTATTGAGAATTGCCGCGCATCCAGCGCTCAGCGCCGCATCGCCTTGGCCAGCGCCTGCAGTTCGGTGGTGAACGACTTGAGCGTCAGTTGATCTTTCACCTGCTCGACGAAAACCCCGGCGAACAAGGCCAGCATCAACACCGTCACGAGCCCCTTCACCGGTTGGCTCATGTTGCCGAGGTCGAGCTTCTGCGCGCCTTTTTCGGCAAAGCCGAACGCAAGGTCGATCAGCACCAGCACAAACAGGATCGGCGCGGCCAACTTGGCGATCATCTGCATCAACGAATCGGTCTGACGCAGCACGAAGCTTTCGAGGACGTTCGTCGCCACCGGTGTGCTCGACGCGACCGGCCACCAGCGATACGACTCATACACCGCACCGAGCAGGAACGTCATGCCCCCCAATACCCAAAACGAAACTGTCGCGAGCTGCATCATCAGCGTGCCCGTCGGCGTCGACTCCTCGTCCCGCAGCGGATTCGTGACCTGCGCATTGTTATAGCCGGTCAGGTCGTCGATATAGACGCCCGCGCCCTCGGCGACCCAAAACACCGTCGAGGCGGAAAAACCGAGCAGAACCCCGATCACCGCTTCGCGCAACACCACCTCCACCATCGTCACGCCCGCCAGCGACGCGGCGAATGCGTCCGTCTGCCCGTACGCGACGAACGTGCTGAAGAGCAGCACCACCCCGTTGCGCACGGTACCCTGAAGTACGCCGTCCGCCGTCGGCGGAAAGATGTAGAAGATCACGTAGAGCCGCACCGAACAGACGCCGAGCAGCGTCATCGCATGCGTGAACGCCATACCGACGTAGGGCAGCGTAAAAAGCTCGTTCATCGCGCTGGACGCCCCGCCGCAGTATCTTCGCCGGCCATCGCAAGTCGCGCCCGGGCCAGCGCGGCCTCCTCCGCTTCCTCGTCTTCGCGGTCGCCCGCCTCCTGCTCGGATTCCCGTTCCAGGCGCACGACCCGCGCCTCGCACAGATCGATCCGGCCACGGTTCGTCGCCACAGCCCGCTGCGCTTGCCCGAGCGCATGCGCCGCGGCGCGGACTTCGGCCTGGAGCGCATCGAGGTCGGCTTCGAGCCCGCGAAGCCGTTCGGCCACCACCTCGATATAGCGCATCGACGCCATCATGTCCGGCACCGAGATCGTCGCCGTGCCGCCCGTCATACGAGCCAGCCTCGCGCGCTGCGCTTCGAGCAGTGCCCGCTCGGCGTCCACACGCGCCGCGTGTGCGTCGCGTCTGCCCTCCGATTGCGAAAGCGCATCGCGACACGCGATCACCGTTGCCCGCAGCGTCTCGTCCAGACGGCGTCTGCGCTCGATCGTTCTCGACAGCGCCGCGATCCGTCGCGCGTTCTCGTTCATCGGTACGCCCTCACGCTTCGCCGAGCGAGAATAGTTGCGCGATGGTCTCCTCCGGCGCCGCGAAATCGTCGGTGTCCTGCGCAAAGAACGCGTGGATCTGCTCGATCTTCTCGACGGCTTCGTCCGCCAGCGCGTTGCCCCCCGGTTTGTACTCGCCGATCTGCAGCAGCATCTCGACCTCGCGATACTTGGCCATCAGTGCACGCAGGTGCGCGGCCGCATCGACATGGTCGCGCGGCACGACCTGCGGCATCACGCGCGACAAGCTGCCCAGCACATCGATGGCCGGGTAGCGGTTCTTGGCAGCGATCTCGCGCGACAGAATCATGTGGCCGTCCAGAATGCCGCGAACCTCCTCGGCGATCGGATCGTTGCCCGAATCGTCCTCGGCAAGCACCGTATAGAGGGCCGTAATCGAGCCTGTCGCCCCCATGCCGGCCCGCTCCAGCAGACGCGGCAACTCCGCGAAGATCGACGGGGGAAAGCCGCGTCGCGCGGGCGGCTCGCCCGCAGCGAGACCGATTTCCCGTTGCGCCCGCGCAAACCGCGTCAGCGAATCCATCATCAACAACACACGTCGACCGGCATCGCGAAAGTGCTCGGCGATCGCAGTCGCGACATACGCCGCCTTCGCCCTCTCGATCGACGAACGGTCGGATGTCGCACACACGACGATCGAGCGGGCCATCCCTTCCGGCCCGAGAATCTGTTCGACGAATTCGCGTACTTCGCGTCCGCGCTCGCCGATCAGGGCAATCACCGTGACATCGCACTGCGCGCCGCGCGCGAACATGCCGAGCAGCGTACTCTTGCCCACGCCGGCCGGTGCAAAAATGCCCATGCGCTGCCCCTCGGCGAGCGTCATCATCGCGTCGACGACGCGCACGCCCGTCGCGAGCGGCATATCGATCATCCGGCGGGACATCGGGTCGGGCGGATCGCCAAAGATGGGGCGTTGCGCGTGCGTCTCGATGGGGCCGCGGCCGTCGATCGGATTGCCGAGGCTGTCGATCACACGGCCGAGCAAGGCGTCGCCCACACCGACCGAAAGCGGCCGCCCCAACCCAACGACGCGCGTCGAGCGCGATATGTCGGCAAGGCGGGCAAACGGCGAGAGCAGCGCGACATCACGCGTGAAACCGATCACCTCGGCGTGCTGAAGCAGCCGTCCGTTCGCGGAGCGCAGCTCGCAGAGCTCACCGAGCGTCACGTCGAGCCCGGCGACCTTGACGAGCGTGCCGATGACCTCGATCACCTTGCCCGTGCGCTCCACGTGCGTGCTCGACAGGATTTCCTGTTCGATCGCCTCGGTCAGGCGCTCCATGTCGAAGGCATGCGCGCGCGGCAGGTCCATGGTCTGCACCGGGTGGTCAACGTGTGGCGTCATCCGTCAGACCGTCGCGGTAGACGTCGTCTACGTCGTTATCGTCATCGTCATCGAATGCATCGCCGAAGCCGTCGTCTTCCGGTGCGCCATGTCCTGGCGCGGCGTCGTGGGTGTCCGCCGGCAGGGCCGCACCGTGCGTCGGTTGGCTTGCACCTTGCGCAGGCCACGCCCCGGCCTCCATCCTTACCGATTGCTTGAGCGCGCGCGACACCGCCGAGCGCATGGCACGCAACTGCGTGGCAAGACTCGCATCGACAGCCCCAAAGTCCGACTCGCACAGACAACTACCGGGCGCGAGCCGCTTGTCGGCTGCCACCGAGACCGAAAACGGCCGCCCCAGCTCACGCCACCGCTCCGACAGCCGATCGAAAGCTTCGCGCGCAGTTTCGTAGTCCTCAGGGCTCACGCTCACACGCAAATACGTAGCGCCTTCGACGATACGGTCCACCGTGCTCAACGCCTTCTCGAACAGCTGTGCCGACTGCTGCACCTGGACAATTTGCTCAACGGCAACCGTGACGATCTGCGCCAGGCGCTCGCGCATCTTGATCTGCAGCTCCCGCGCCTGAGTGCACGCGTCGGCCTGTCTCGCCATCCAGTCGGCGAGCGCACGTTCCTCGCCGTCCTGGTACCCGGCAGCGGCGGCCTCCTCGTATTGCGAGCGTGCCTCGTCAAGCAAGGCCTGGGCTTCGGCCCGCGCCTTCGCCACGATCGCCTCCGCCTCGGCGTGCGCGCGGGCGAGCGCGGCCTCGCGGTCGGCCTGAGCCTGAACGTACGCGCTGTCGATCTCGAGCAGCGTGCCGAACGCTTCGCGCGGGATCACGTCGGCATCGAGGCCGACGCGAGCCTCGCCCGCAACGTCATAGTGCCGGTCCGACTTCAACCAAATAACCATGCCCACTCCGGCAACCATTGTTTCAGCCGCTCGAACAGCACGGCGGTACCTTCGGGATCGCAGGCCCCCGCGCCGGCTTCGAACCAGGCCATGCCCGACAGTTGCCGCGGCAGTGCGAGGCGCAACAAGGGAAACGGCGGATTCAGCGCATGCACATCGCGCATCACGAGCGCGTAACCTTCCCAGGCGAGTCTGTCCGCGTCGACGCGATCGAGCGGCGGCAGCAATCCCTGCGAGACGAAGCGAGAAAGATCGGGCGCGCTTTTGCCGCCATCGCCGCCGTCAAAAAGCCGGTCGAGTCCGATGCCGGCCCACTCGGTCAGTGCCACGCGTGTGCGCTTGTCGATAAGCCGTCGCACCTCCGCGCGGCGAAGCAGCAGCGCCCTCATGCGCAGCACTTGCAACCCCTGTTCGGCGGGCAGGGCGTCGAGCACAGCGGCACCGGGCTGTCCCAGCACTTCGAGCGACGGCGCGGCAATGCCGAGCTTGCGCAAAAACGCGCGAGAACAGCGGTCGACATGCGGGCGGGCCGCTGCCTCAAGGCAGTTCAGCAGCTCGCCGAGCACACCGTCGGCGCGCCCACTCGCATCGAGCGCAAACTCGATCCAGGAGCGATGCGCCCAGCGGATCGCGTTGCGCGCGTTGCTCTGATAGGCGCTCAACGTCGCCGCCGCACGCACGAACGGAAAAACGGGCATCGCGTCCATCATGCCGCCGATGAGGGTCGGTCGCGCCGCAGCCGGGCCAACCAGCCTTCAACCCGCGCGCGCAGATTCCCCACGCCGCCGGCGGCAGGCATACCGCGTCGCATCCATAGATAGAGGCAGGCTGCGCAGATCAGGAAGACGACAGCAGCCGCGACCAGCAGCGGCGAGGGCCAGGTGCGCTGCATATGCCGCGCAAGGTCGACCGGCTCCGCCGGCACGGCGGTTACGCTGACGGCGTCGTACGTCAAACCTTCGACGCTGTGCATGACGAGCGTCTTGATCTGGGGCACGAGCGTGCTGGCGTCGGAATCGGGCCGGTACTTGATGAACACCGACGCCGAGGAAGGCTTGATCTGCTGCGCAAGCGGGTCGTTGTTGGGCAGAACGATCTGCACTCGCGCCACGATCACGCCGTCGATCTTCGACAACGTCGAAGAAAGCTCTTGCGACAATCCGTAGATGAACCGCACACGTTCCTCGGTCGGCGTCGAGACAAGGCCATCTTTTTTGAACAAGCTGCCCAAGTCCTCGTAGCGGCTGTGCGGCAGGCCGCGAGCGCGCAACACCTCCATCGCCCGCACGAGCTGGTTGCCGTCGACGTTCAGCGTCCATGTCTTGCCGTTGTCGCCCGTCGATTTGGAAGCATCGACGCCCTGCTCGAGCAGCGCCACGACCATTTCGTTCGCGTCCTGCTCCGAGAGGTTCGCGTAGAGTTCCTTGTCGCATCCGGCCAGCACCAGTGCAACGGCCAGCGCAGCGCCGAGGCATCCCGTGCGCCAGCGCGACCACGCGCTGCGGGGCGAGGCCCGATTCGGGACCGTTGCCATAGCCTATTGGTTCTTCATCAGGGTTTCGACATCCGACCGCGAAACGTTGACCACACTCATCTTCGCTTCCAGGTCCATCTGCGTGCTGAGCAGCTGCATCGACACGCGCATCGTCTCGTTGACCACCTCTTGCATCGACATCCCCGTCAGCCGCTGCGGCGAAGACATGATCTCGCTGATCGAGTGCTGAAATTCGGCGTCCTGCTGCAGGATCAGCTTTCCGACCGTGCCCGTGCCCGCGCCGGCGGCGTGATCGGCAGGTGCCGCCATCTGCGGACGGTCCATCATCGATTTGAATTTCTCGCCGAGCGCTTGCGTGCTCGCATCAGGGCCGCTCTGTTGCACGCCCTGCTCGAGCGCCTTCTGGACTTGTTCCAACGTAACGGCAATCGTCATGGCTTCTCCGCTGTTTGGCTTGTCGACGCGGCGCTATCGGACACGCACTCAGATGCGCAGATAGTTTGTCTGGGGGATGGGCGCGGGCGTATCCGTACCCGCCGCAGCCGAGCGCGGCGGATCCGCGGCCTCGTCGAGGCCCGCCGTCAACACCGCCACGGATTCGGGCACGACGAATTCCGCGCCGTTTTCGTGCCGACGCACGGCTTCGCGCAGATCATCGCGCGCTTGCAGCGTCTGCACGAGCTTGCGCGTCTCGGGATCGGGGTTCTCGGACAGCGCTTCGGCAGCCGCCTGCCGCCAGTCCGGATCGCCCTTCGAGGCGAGCGCAAAGGCGAGCAACGCCTTGCCGTAGGCGTAGCCCGGTGCGGTCGCAACGACCTGCGAGAAAACATGGATGGCGTCGTCCCAATTGCCGCGCACCATATGAAGCAGTCCACCCAACGTCTCCATTTCACCCAGCTTCGGCCTCAAGACACGCAGTGCGTCGATCACGAGCTCGACATCGTACGGATCGCCCGATAGCACCGGGAAAGAGTCCAGGAGCGCCGCGGAAGCCGTTTCGATCAAACCGCCAACGATCTCGCCGCTGCATTGACGGTGGGCCGGTAAGGGTTGGGTCATGGCGCATGTCTCCTGCAAGTGGAATAACGACAAATCGACCGCAAACCGCGCCGCTCCATGCTCGAGACGGGGCCCGCAGCGGTGTTGATGGTTCGTTGCACGATACTCAGAATACTCAACCGCGGTTCTCCGGCACCGTTGCGACACGAAGCAAACGTGTCGTTTGCGAAGTGCGGGCAAGGCGCGTCCACGCGGTCGCCACCGTCCGATCGGCTCACCGCGAAACGGCCGCCGGGCCCCGCGACTTCGCGTGCCAGCCGATTTCTTCGCATGGCGACACAGTGACCGGCCCGCCACGTTTATCGTGCGAGCGCAGGGTTCCTTTGCGTGCGCACCGGCGAAGCCGCGTGCGAGGCAGCGCGCATTTCCAGTCACGAGCGCACGATGAGCGAAGAAAAGACCGAGGACCCAACCGATAAACGGTTGCGCGACGCGCGCGAAGACGGCGATACCGCCAAGAGCACCGATCTCACCGATGCGTCGTCGATGGCTGCCGCCGTCGCCGTGTTGATGCTCGGGGCCGGCGCGTTCGCGGGCGCCTGCCGCTTCATCATGACCACGGCGCTCTCGATCACGGGAGACGATCGCGATTGGCCTTCGATACTGATCCGCATGACCACGATCGGATGGCAGGTGCTGCTCGTCGTGGTGCCGATCATGGCCGCGCCCGCGCTGGTCGCCATCGCCGTGCAGATTCCACAGGTCGGCTTCCAGATCGCGCTGAAGCCGGTGACGCCCGATCTGGAACGTGTCCACCCGGTCGAAGGCTTCAAGCGGATTTTCTCGTGGCGCTCGGTGATCGAACTCGTCAAGATGATCGTGAAGGCGCTGCTCATCGGCTGCGTCATGCTGTTTACGATCCGCCAGATGTTGCCGTTGATCGTCGGTTCGCTCTACGAACCGCTGCCCGACCTCGCGCACATGTTCTGGAGCTTGCTTTTCAAGCTGTGTGTCGTCGCGACGCTCGTCTTCATCGTGATCGGTGCGATCGATGTGAAGCTTCAGAGTGCCCTGTTCCTGCGCAAGATGCGCATGTCGAAAGACGAAATCAAGCGCGAACACAAGGAAGACGAAGGCGACCCGAAGCTCAAGGGCGAGCGCAAGCGGCTCGCCCGCGAGTTCGCGACTTCGGCACCCGATCCCCAGCGTCGCGTCGGACTCGCCAACGCATTGATCGTGAACCCGACGCATTACGCCGTTGCGATCCGCTATGCGCCCGACGAGCACCCGCTGCCGCTCGTCACCGCAAAGGGCATGGACGAAACGGCCGCGCAATTGCGCCGTTTCGCCCAGCGCGCGAACGTGCCGATCATCGGTAATCCGCCTGTCGCCCGCGCCCTCTACAAGGTCGGGCTCGACGAGCCGATTCCGGAAGAGCTGTTCGAAACGGTCGCGGCCATTTTGCGTTGGGTCGACGCGATCGGCGCAAAGAAGGGCGACGCCGCACAAAGCGGTATGCCGGCCTGACCCGGGCCGCGCGATGGAGAAACCAGCCACCATGTTCAAGACCTTGAAACTGCCGGCGACGGGCGAAATCGGCATCGCCCTGCTTGTGGTCGCCATCATCTCGCTGATGATCCTGCCGCTGCCGCCGACGCTGATCGACATCCTGCTCGCGATCAATATCACGATCAGCGTCACGCTCCTGATGGTCACGATGTACGTGCCCAACGTGGTCTCGCTCTCCGTCTTCCCTTCGTTGCTGTTGTTCACGACGCTCTACCGGCTTTCGCTGAACATAGCGTCGACGAAGTCGATCCTTTTGCATGCCGATGCCGGGCACATCATCGAAAGCTTCGGGGAACTCGTCGTCGGCGGCAACCTCGTGGTCGGTCTCGTGGTATTCGCCATCATCACGACAGTCCAGTTCATCGTGATCGCGAAAGGCTCGGAGCGCGTCGCCGAGGTAGGGGCGCGTTTCACGCTCGATGCGCTGCCCGGCAAGCAAATGAGTATCGACGCCGATCTGCGCGCGAACCTGCTCACGCCCGAGGAAGCCCGCCGCAAACGCGCCACGCTGGCCGTCGAGAGCCAACTGCACGGCGGGATGGACGGTGCGATGAAGTTCGTCAAGGGCGATGCGATCGCCGGGCTCATCATCACGTTGATCAACATCGTGGCCGGGATCGCCGTGGGCGTTGCGTATCACGACATGTCCGCCTCCGAGGCAGCGAACCGGTTTTCGATCCTGTCGGTCGGCGATGCCATGGTCTCGCAGATCCCGTCGCTGCTGCTGTCCGTCGCAGCGGGCGTGATGATCACGCGCGTAGCCGACGAGCGCGAACGGCCGCTATCGCTCGGCAACGAGATCGGCAAGCAGCTCTCGGCAAGTTCGCGGGCGCTGTTTTTTGCGGCGCTGCTTCTTATCGGTTTTGCGCTGGTGCCGGGTTTCCCGACCCTGCTGTTCCTGCTGCTCGCCTCGACGCTCGCGTTTTGCGGCTACCGGCTCAACAAGCGCGAGCCCGCCGCCGCCTCTCACCAGGGCGGTGCCGTCGGTGCCATGCAGCGGGCCGGCGCGAAGGTCGATGTGCCCGCCATCCTCACACGGCCGCCGCAGTTCGCCTGCCCGCTCGGCGTGCGCATCTCGCCCGATATGATCGGCCGGCTTTCGACCGCGGCACTCGACAAGTCGTTCGACAGCGAACGGGCGGCGCTGCAGGAGTATCTGGGGTTGCCGTTTCCGGGCATCACGATGTGGACGAGCGAAGCGCTTCCCGCCGCGAGCTGCGAACTGTTGATGCACGACGTACCGCACTGCTCGATCGCGCTTCCGGCAGGCAAGGTGATGTTGCCGCCCACGCATTTCGATCACGGCGGCAAGCCGACCTCGCCCGAAGTCGCTGCGCTCGAAGGGCGTTGGGAGCTTCGCCCCGGACTCGACGGCCATGCGGGCCCGACCCATTGGATCGACGAGAAGGCCATACCGCCAAAGCTGACCGTCTGGCGTGCCGAACAGATCATCGCGCATGCGTCGGTCAATATGCTGCGTATGCACGCTTCGTTGTTCCTCGGTATTCAGGAGGTCCAATGGATTCTGGAGCAGCAAAGCGCCGACTACCCGGGGCTCGTTGCAGAGGTGCAGAAGGTCCTGCCGCCGCAACGTATCGCCGATGTGCTGCGGCGCCTGCTCGAGGAACAGATTTCGATCAGAAGCATGCGCAGCATCCTCGAAAGCCTGATCGTCTGGGGTGCGAAGGAAAAAGACATGCTGATGCTGACCGAATACGTGCGAGGCGATCTCGCCCGCATGCTCGCGCACCGTGCGGCCGGCGGTGCACGCCAGTTGCCGGCCGTTCTGCTCGATCTGCCGGTCGAACAGCACATTCGCCAAGCGATCAAGCAGACGCCGACCGGCAACTTCCTGGCCCTGCCGCCTGACGAGGTGGCGTTTCTCATCGACAAGATCCAATCGTTCGTCGGCGAGACGCCCCGCGAAGGGGTCGCGCTCATCACGTCGATGGATATTCGCCGCTATGTCCGCCGCATGATCGAAGCACGCCTGCGCTGGCTGCCCGTCTACTCGTTCCAGGAATTGGGCGAGCATGTCGAGCTCAAGCCGCTCGGACGCGTCACCATTTGATGCCGCCACAGCCGCCCTGCCCGATCGATTCGATGCCTATCATCACCGCTCGCGCGCTGCGCATCATTGCCGGCGAACTCGACCCGCGCACCGGCCCGGTTCATGCGAAAGCACGTCGCTTCGAGTATGCCGCGCTTGCGCGCCAAGGCCGCGCGCGAATCATATCGACACAGGCGGGCGCCGAACAGGATCAAAACGGCACCGCGGACGGCGCGCCGCCGAGCGAGGAGGCACACGCCGCAGCGGCCAAGCTCGCCGGAGTCGCGGACGGTGCCAACCGGCCGGCAGGCCACGACGACCGCGGCGCTGCCGCGCAGCGCGACGCCGACTCGCTCGGCGAGCGCGTGTCGGGCGCCACGCAGCCTGTGGTCGATGCACTGGCGCGCGTGCAACACCGCTTTCTGGCGCTCGCCGTTTCAGTTGCGCAGGAGGTTGCCGCGTTCTGCGGCGATCCGGCGATCGCGGGGGCGGGCAACTGGGAAGTGCAGCTGCCGCTCGATGGCGCCATTTTTCCGGACACGATGCTCTATCTGTCTCTTTCGCATTTCACGCTCTCGCTTCGTTTCGATACCCAATCGACACAAGTGCGGCAGTTAGTGTTGCAGTACAGCGCGTTGCTCGAACGTGAACTCGACGCGCTGCTGCGCGCGTCGAACGCCCCGCGCGACATCGAGCTGACGGTCTGGTGATCCCGCCGACCCCACCCTTTGC